>CANGYW010000052.1 GCA_947458335.1 Chitinophagaceae bacterium
GTTTGGCTATCGGTAAAAAATAAAATAAACTCGTTACCATTGACCTTTAAGGCAAACTGAATAAGCAAGATGATGAGCGCAATGGCGCCGAACGCGATAAACGTACGGGGGCGTCGAAAGATCTTAAATAATTCTATACGTAATACCTCAAAAAACATCATTGACCGGTTAGTGATAAAAAATAGGCCTCTAGAAAATAACGGTGCGAAGGCAACTGCTGTACATCGAGCGCAGTGGCCTTTTGTAAAATATCTTGCATACTGGCTTCCATCAGTTTTTTGCCTTTATCGATAATCAATACTTGATCGGCGATCATCTCTATTTCGCTGAGTAAATGAGACGACACAATAATGGTCTTACCCTGCTCACGACTTAGATGCAGTATAAGCTGTCGCATGTCGGCAATTCCTTGTGGATCGAGCCCGTTAGTTGGCTCGTCAAGAATAAGTAGATCGGGATCGTTGACCAGTGCGCAAGCCAGGGCCAGTCGTTGACGCATACCTTGCGAATAGGTGCCCACCCGGCTAGTCAGTCGAGCGCCTAACCCAACCATATTCAATAAATCTTTCAATTTACTTTCTTGGGGACGCACACCGCTCAACCGAGAAAAAATGCGAAGATGTTCTAAACCGTTTAGATATTTATAAAGATCAGGCTTCTCTACAATGGCACCCACTTTAGAAAGAATGTCGAAACGATGCGAGGCAAGCGGCAGGCCAAATAGAGTAATCTCCCCAGCAGTGGGTGTAATCAAGGTCAGCAGCATGCGAATAGTGGTAGACTTACCGGCCCCGTTTTGTCCCAAAAAGCCGTATACCGAACCCGTAGGCACCGAAAAAGAAAGATCATCTACCGCTGTAAGATCGGCAAAGCGCTTGGTGAGTCCTTTTACATCGAGTACGACAGCCATACTGTTGTAACAAACGGAGAATTGATAAGTTTCGATGCCTTAACGAAAAAATCCTTCGCCAAGGCGAAGGATTTTAACACTTAAAAAGATAATCGATTATTTTTTATACTGAGGAATCAGCCCATTGGCCAACTCGACCATTTTCTTGATGCCGTCCTCAGGCAGATTTCCTTTTTTGAATTCGGCCAGCACTTCGGGGAGTTTGTTTTCCATCTCCATCAAGAAATGCTCTTCGAAATCTTTTACCTTGCTAACGGCTACTTCTTTGAGAAGCCCGTTAGTACCCAGGTAAATAATGGCTACCTGCTTTTCTACGGTAAAAGGAGTATACTGGGCTTGCTTGAGCACCTCTACGTTACGAGCTCCTTTATCAATTACATTCTTGGTAGCGGCATCGAGGTCACCTCCGAATTTAGAAAAGGCTTCTAGCTCGCGATACAAGGCTTGGTCGAGCTTAAGGGTACCTGCTACTTTTTTCATTGACTTGATCTGTGCATTACCTCCCACACGACTTACCGAGATACCCACGTTGATAGCAGGACGAATACCAGAAAGGAATAAGTTTGTCTCTAGGAATATTTGTCCGTCGGTAATAGAGATTACGTTGGTAGGGATATACGCCGATACGTCTCCGGCCTGTGTTTCGATAATGGGCAATGCGGTAAGTGAACCACCTCCTTTGATCAAGTGGCGAATGCTATCAGGAACGTCATTCATATTCTTAGCTACGTTATCATCATTGATAACCTTGGCAGCACGCTCCAACAAACGACTATGCAGATAGAATACGTCTCCAGGATACGCCTCACGTCCGGGAGGGCGACGCAGCAGCAACGAAACCTCACGATAAGCCACCGCCTGCTTAGAAAGGTCATCATAGATAATCAGAGCAGGACGACCGGTATCGCGGAAAAATTCTCCAATGGCCGCACCGGCAAAAGGAGCATAGAACTGCAATGGAGCAGGATCAGAGGCCGAAGCCGCCACAATGATGGTGTAATCCATGGCACCGTTGTCCTGCAGGGTCTTCATTACACCGGCAATGGTAGAGGCCTTTTGTCCGATGGCTACATAGATACAGTAAACGGGCTTGCCGGCTTTGTAAAATTCTTTTTGATTGATAATGGTATCGATACAGATAGCAGTCTTACCAGTCTGGCGATCACCGATTACCAACTCACGCTGACCACGACCGATGGGGATCATGGCATCGATAGCTTTGATACCAGTTTGCAGTGGTTCCTTAACTGGCTCACGATAGATAACCCCGGGGGCTTTACGCTCCAGTGGCATCTCGTATAGTTCGCCGGTCAAAGGGCCTTTACCATCAATGGGAGCACCCAATGTATTGACCACACGACCCAGCATACCCTCTCCTACTTTGATAGAAGCGATCTGGCCGGTACGCTTTACTTTGGCACCTTCTTGAATTCCGCCGGTCTCTCCCATGAGTACCACACCCACATTGTCCTCTTCGAGGTTAAGGGCAATGGCACGAACACCATTTTCGAACTCTACGAGTTCTCCATAGCGCACATTTCCGAGACCATAAACACGGGCAATACCATCTCCGATCTGTAACACCGTTCCTACTTCTTCTAGGTCGGCAGTAGCATTAAAGTTGCTCAGCTGCTGACGCAGGATGGCACTTATTTCGTCGGGCTTAATTTCTGGCATATGTTTTTGTTTTCGATGTTATTTGATCTGATAGATAAAATCGTTGTTCTCAAATTGCTTGGCAATGCTGCGCAGGTCATAGGCCACGCTGGCATCTACCAACTGATCGTCGATCTGCAGCACAAATCCGCCGATCAAGGCTGGGTCTACTTTCTCTTCAAGCTCCACTTGTGTAAAGCCGGCCGATTTCTTTACTTGTTCTACAATCGCTTTTTTCAACTCTTCGCTTGCCGTAACAGCGGTGGTTAAACGAATGGTCTTAATACCCTTCTTCTCTTTATAAGCGGCAATAAAAGCAGTGATGATCTCGGGCAAATAACTTTCGCGTGTTTTGGCAACCAGCAGTCGATTAAAGGCGGCAGTAAGTTCGCTCACATTTCCGGTCGTTACCGCCGATACGATCTTTTCTTTTGTATCGCTTTTGATGATTGGGCTGCGCAACAAGTTCACAAAATCGCGGTTGCTCTTGCAAACCGCTTGCAACCACAACATATCGGCATACACCTTTTCGAGCTGATCTTTCTCTACCGATAGATCGAGCAACGATTTGGCATAACGGGCTGCTAAACGTGGGTTGGGCATAAATAGTTTAGTTCAGTTTTACAGAGTCGACCAGACCTTTAATATGGGCTTCTTGAGCTTCTTTGCTACCTAGTTCTTTGCGAAGTACTTTCTCGCTTACTTCGATCACCAGCTTTCCTACCTGGTTCTTAACCTCGGTGAGTGCCGCCATCTTTTGTGCTTCGATAGCCGCTCTCGATTCTGCCAATACTTTATTAGCCTCGATCTTGGCTTGCTCTTTAGCTTCGTTGATAATGCGGTCTTTGGTCTCGCGGGCTTCTTTTAATAACTGCGCACGCTCTTCGCGGGCTTTGGCCAGCAGCGTTTCGTTCTCGCTTTTCAATTGGGCCATCTCGGCCTTTACGCGCTGGGCGGTAGCCAGTGAATCGGCAATACTGTTCTCACGCTCGCGCAGACCGTTAATGATGGCTGGCCATGCAAAGCGGGCCAGCAAAAAGAAAACGATCAAAAAAGCCACCAGCGTCCAGATCAGCAATCCAAAACCGGGTGTTAACAGATTCATGGTATAGTAGTTTCGTTTTGTCTTTTAAAATACTGCATCCGCGGCCCTGTGCGTTGGATGCAGTAAGAGGTTTGGCTGGTATTAAAGTACCATGGCCAGGAAGCCCACGATGATCGCGAACAGGGCAGCACCTTCTACAAGGGCCGCTGTCAAGATCATGTTACCGCGGATGTCATTGCTAGCCTCGGGTTGGCGGGCGATCGCCTCGAGGGCGCCCTTACCGATCTGTCCGATACCGATACCGGCACCGATGGCAGCGAGACCTGCTCCGACTGCACCTCCTGCATTTGCCATTTCGGCCAGCAGCATTACGTTCATAAGATCCATGTTAGGTTGTATTGAGGGTTAAAAAAAACGTTTTAATGATGGGCATGTGCTTCGTCGTGATGCGCCCCTTCTAATGCTTGCCCAATAAATACCGCACTCAGCATAGTGAAGATGAAAGCCTGCAAAAAGGCCACCAACACCTCTATCAGGTAAATAAATACGGTAAAACCTACAGCCAGCGGAGAGGCACCCCATCCGGCGATCGGACTTAGTTCGCCGAAAATAAAGATCAATGATACCAGACAGATAATGATAATGTGCCCGGCCACCATGTTGGCAAAAAGACGAATAATGAGGGCGAAGGGCTTAATAAAAACACTCAAAAATTCTACAGGCACCAAGATCAACTTAACACCAAAGGGAACCCCGGGCGGATTAAAGATGTGACCCCAATAATGCTTGTTAGAACTAAATAAGATAACAACAAAAGAAAGCAGACCCAACACAACCGTAAAGGCAATGTTTCCCGTTACATTAGCCGAACCGGGAATAAGTCCAAAGATGTTATTGACCAGAATAAAAAAGAATACGGTAAGTAAGAAAGGCAAATAACGATTATAGTTATGTCCCAGGTTTGGTTTGGCCACCTCATCTCTTACAAAAGTGATGATGGGCTCCAATAAGCTTTGCGATCCCTTGGGCGCAGAGGTAATACCCACCCCTTTTTTATAACGGCCGGCCACGCGAAACATGATAATCACAAACAAGGTAAGAGCTAATAACATCTGTACCACATTGCGCGTCATAGAAAGATCGTAGAACTGCACGGTGGCATCGTAATGTCCATCCGCATTGACCGGAACAATATCGCCAGCCGAAAACTTTTTACCGGTAATGGTATCGAGCCCCATCTCATGGATGGAATGTTCGTTGAGCAGCAGGTATCCTTTGTGTGCGGCGTGTCCGTGCTCAAAGCGAGAAGACATAAAAATGTCCCAAGTACCGCGAGTGGGAGAATAAAGAATGATAGGTAATGGCAGGGTAACGGGATGATCCCCGATATCCATAAAATGATACTCATGCCCGTCGAGAACGTGGCCAAAGATCACTTCGGCCGCATTAAATTTCTTGGATTCAGCACCATGACCGGCTGCTTCGTGAACAGGTGTAGCTTGATGACCATGGTCATGCTGTTGCGCACTGACAAAAGGCCCTAAAAAAAGAAGGGAAAAAATGGTGAAAACGACAGAGAAAATAGTGTTGTAGCGTATTGACTGCATACCCTTCTTGAAAATTTTTGCAAAGATAAGGGTCGGCATGCTAAATATCGCCGGAAAATCACTCTAATAAAGCCCCTCATGAACGGGTCTCGGCAAGGGCCGAAAACTGCATTTCGTAAAGTCGAGCATAGTGCCCTTTTTGTGCCAAAAGCTCTTGGTGGGTACCCGATTCGATTAATACACCACCTTCTAAAACAATGATTTTGTTTGCTTTACGTATGGTAGATAATCTGTGTGCAATTACTATAGAGGTCCTGTTGGCTATCAATTTATCGATAGCCCGCTGAATAAGCCGCTCCGACTCGGTATCGACCGAAGAGGTGGCCTCGTCGAGTACCAGTATAGAGGGGTTATATAATAAGGCCCTGATAAACGAGATCAGCTGCCGTTGACCCAACGACAGGGTGGCGCCTCTTTCGCGAACGTCAAAATCGTACCCGCCGGGCAAACTCATTATAAAGTCGTGCAGGTCTATCATCTTGGCCGCTTCTTCGACCTGATCGCGGGTAATCCGGGGATTTCTCAGTGTAATATTATCTAACACCGATCCGGAGAATAAGAAAACATCTTGTAAAACAACGCCCACCTGTGAGCGCAGGGTCTCTACGTCGTAATCGGCTACGGGCACATCATCTATACGAATCTGTCCTGATTGTACTTCGTATAGGCGGGTAAGTAAGCTAATGATAGTACTCTTACCGCTGCCGGTATGCCCCACAATGGCGATAGTATCGCCAGGAGCCGCCCTAAAAGAAACATCCCTTAATACAGGTGTACCAGGCGTGTACTCAAACATGACCCGATCGAATTCGATCTTACCCTGCAAGAGCGAGGGCTTGTGTGCATCCACGCCACTCAACGGCAACACATCGGGATTATCAAGTACTTTAAACACCCTTTCGCTGGCAATGACCCCCATTTGCAAAACATTGAACTTATCGGCAATAACTCGAAGTGGTCTAAATAATAAATTCAGACAAAGAATAAAAGCAATCACGGTGCCCTGCTGACTTTGTTGCAACGCCAACGCCTCTTTTGAAGTGTACCATACCACTAATCCGATCGAAAGGGCTAGCACAATCTCTACTACCGGAAAAAAAACCGAGTACGCAAAGATGGCTTTGATATTGGCATTACGATGATGACGATTTATACTTTTAAATTTTTCGAACTCATGTGGCTCGGCGGCAAAGGCCTGCACGATACTCATACCGGTAATATGCTCTTGTACAAACGCATTAAGATCGGCCACAGCATTACGAACCGCCTGAAAAGAACGATTGATGCTTTCCTTAAAAAAATACGTGGCTACGATAATAACCGGAAAGGGAATCAACGCAATCAATGTCAACTGCCAGTCGGCCCATAGCATATAGCCTAGCACGCAGCCAATCGAAAGCAGATCGGCAATAATGGGAACCAACCCTTCTGCAAAAATATCATTGACCGATTCAATATCATTGATGGTACGAGTGGTAAGCGTGCCAATCGGGGTTTTATCGTACTGACGCACATTCAATCGTAATATCTTATTAAATGTATCCATACGCAGATCCATCACCACCGACTGCCCTAGCAGTGAGGTTTGATACGAAAACCCAAAACGAATCAACGTCTCTACAAAAATGATAGCCACCTGTATCATAGTAATCTGAACCAGCAGGCGAGGTAATTGTCCAATGATATACTCATTGACAGTAAGCTGTACCAAAAAGGGACGTACCGGGGTAATCAGGGCCAAAAAGATAGCCAACACCACCGAAAACCAAAATTGTTGTCGGTACGGACGGGCATAGCCAAAGACCCTGCGTAATAATTGCCAATCAAAAAAAGTTTTAGTCCTTTCCAACGTTTCAATTACTGCCCGTACCGGTGGCCTTGGTGTAAGCTTTTATAAATAGAGCGCCCAAATTTTTATGAGGGGGCACGTAATCCTCAAAAATCTTATCAGTAACCATACTGTCGAGTTCTTTCCAAAAACTGATCCATTCTATGTCGGCTCCGTTGCGCAACTTTTCCATTAACAGCCTTAAAAAAGGATTATTGACAGGCGCATCTGCTATTTGCTTGGTACCAATAATATGTGCATCGGGGGCTTTTTGTAAAATATCGTGTATCATGTTATACCCACCGCAAGAACCCATAAATACGATCTTAGAGGCTGGCGACATTTGTGCGATGGTGTACGGGGCATTATAGCTGTGTCCACGATTGATCGTAACACGAGGCACTAAGCCCTGTTGCGCAAGAAAGAGGTTTAACTCTTCTTGCGCCTTGGCGTCTTCGTTGGTTTCCTCGGGCAAGGGACGGTTCATGTACAGACTTACTTTTTTACCGCGTGCCGAGTGAACAGCAACCCAATATTTGCTCGATTGATCGATCTTCCAGTTTTGACCACTGAACATATTGACCAATCCCGGAAATACGCCAATACCGTCCTTATCACCATAAATAAATAATTGTACCACCACTCTGCCACTGTCATTGCCCAAGTCTCGAAAAGGCACTTGATAAACCGGAGGAATACCCAGCTCTTTGGTCAGATCGACCTTGCGGGCCGTATCGGCAGACCAAAATAAATTTTGCAGAATTCGGTAAATGATAACCCCTTTGGTATTTTGCTTAGCCAGTGCCTCCTGATAGTTTTGCTCTATATTTTGCAGCATGCGGCGTGCTACCGGCTGCAAGGTCTCGGCAATGCTGGCATAGGAGTCGGCCACATCGGCCCCATCTTCGAGCCCTTCTGTTCTTTCCAGATTTTTTACAAACGCCTTCATCAGAATATTGGCAGGATCTTCTTTGCCAGGAGCCGCCTTAACGAACGAGGCTAAGAATTGATCGAGCGTATTAAAGGCAGCAGCCATTTTGATAAACTTGCGGTATTTATCGAAGCGGACCTGCATGAGTAGCGAATCACCACGACCGGCGATCTTACTCATCATGAGCGGGTAGACCCCGCGTACAAAGCTAGAGGTATAAATACTGCCATCCGACGAGACCGCTAGGTAATAAAGTTCCGCTGCGCTAAGTGGTTGTAGTATGCGAAATCGAACAGCAAGATCTTTTTCGTTGTGCAATCCATTGATGACCGTTACAAAATTGGCACGAGCTTTATCTTCAAGTCGTCTGCTCAGGGCGCGATACTCGAGAGCGGTATCTCCCTGCAAGGCACGGTCGACATAATCCATTTGGGTAGCCACTAGCAACCGGTAATAGGCTAATGTGTCTTCTTTAACTTGATCGATCTGCTCGACCGTTACGCGCCCTTTGAGAATATTGTCTACAAAAGGAAAATATTGCTGTCCGCTGCGACTGCTTGCCATTTGCGCTACTAACTGTACAAAGGGATCATCTTTTATAGAGCGAATGCGCTGTCCCAAACGATCGGAAGCGGCTGCGTAATCATAAAACTGACGAGGATAACTACGGGCTACTACCTTAAGAATGCTATCAGCAAAACTAACGTTGGGATATTGCTGCAACGTAATAAACGTCTTATCCGGAAAAAGTGTACAATATTTTAAGAGAAGATTCTCTTTGGCAGCACTATAACCAAGGTTACTCTCAAAAATGCGGGCTGCCAATATGTTATTGCCCGCATCGTATGGAAGGGCTACAATAATGGGGGCAATGCTTTCTCCGCGCAGGTCGGTCTTAAAACAAAGCTCATAATTGGCAATAATAAGAGGCAGATACGCCGGATTGACCCGTTGTCCACGCAACTGGGTAAGCTGTTCTCTAAAATATCCTAACAGTGATTGCAGCCCGTAGAGATAATTTACTTTTAATCGATGATCGAGCGTGGCATCGGTCTCGATCTGAAACCGAATACGGTTTACTTCACTAAGCAGCGAATAACTGATGGCTTGATTAAGCACAACATCTCCGGTTGGTGTAAATAGGCTATCGGCCAGGCCATCGGCCTTACAGATAGCACGCTGCTCGGCTGCGATCTGTTCGTGATTGAGCTCTCGTCTGAATTCGGGGCGATACCCTTGGGGAAATAAAAAAGGCTCTTGTACAGAAGAATCTTGGGCATAAAGCGGATAGGCTCGGCACAAGAGCAAAATTATTCCCCATAAGACCAGCTGCGAGAAACCCCCCTTCATAGCACTACAAAGTTAACAAACCCCTGGCCAATGGCCTGATCTGCAGCCGGTAAATATTAAGTTATTATTAACTCTGCACAGACATTCACCCACTAGCTTGAGAAGGATAAAATATAAAGTAGATTTGTCAAAATTCATCGCATGGATCAACCAGCGCGTAAAGTGCTGATCGCAGACGACGAGCCAGATATCAGAGAATTCCTTCAGTATAACCTAAGTGCCGAAGGATACGAGGTGTTTACGGCAAAAGATGGCGATGAGACGCTAGAGAAGGCGAAACGCATTCAACCTGACCTGATTGTACTTGATGTGATGATGCCAAAGAAAAGCGGTGTAGAGGTCTGTCAGCTTCTCCGGTCACAATCAGCATTTAAAGATACCATCATCGTAATGCTCACCGCTCTTAATGATGATGGCTCTCACATCAAAGGACTTGAGAACGGTGCCGACGACTATATTGGTAAACCCATCAGCCCCAAAGTATTGGTATCGCGTATCAATGCACTCTTTCGAAGACTTAGTAAACCCAAGGCCGGTGTACTTTCCATAGATTCCATTAGCATCGACCCCGAGCAATATTTAGTAGCAGTAGAGGGAAAAGAGATCTCTCTGGCCAAAAAGGAATTTGAATTACTTTACTTGCTAGCTCATCGCCCGGGACGGGTCTTCTTACGTAATGAAATCCTCAACCAGGTATGGGGCAACGAAGTAATCGTAGGCGACCGTACCATTGATGTGCATATCCGAAAAATTCGCCAAAAGTTAGGCGTTGACTGCATTACTACCGTCAAAGGAGTTGGTTACAAATTTGAGCTCTAAGCGCCCTCCCCTGACTATCTTTGCTACGGCATAGTCCACCATTTATCGCATGTCTCTTTCGCGCCCCACCATAACGCCTCGACAAATTGCGCTGCTCACTGCACTAATACTGGCACTGCCGGAAAGTATTTTCTTATGGTGGTGGAAGACAGAATGGCAATGGGCACTGCTGGCCTTTGCCACCATTTTTGGCATCAGCTACTGGGTTATTGCAACGCTGTTAGAAGAATTCATCAATCGCAAGATCAAACTCATCTACAAATTCATTCATAAGACCAAGGCCACTAAAAAAGAAGAAACCTATTATAAATACGTGCTTCCAGCCAAAACAATCGAAGAGGTAAGTAAAGATGTAGAAGACTGGGCCAATGAGAACGAAAAAGAGATGCAGCTGTTGCGACAAAACGAACAGTTTCGACGCGAGTTCTTGCAAAATCTATCGCACGAATTTCGTACGCCCATCTTTGCCATTCAGGGCTACGTTGAGACCCTGTTGGGTGGGGCTATCAACGACCCGCAGGTCAACCGTCGCTATCTCGAAAATGCATCCCGGAATATAGATCGGCTCACCAATCTGCTCGCCGATCTTGACCAGATATCGAAACTCGAACGCGGAGAGTTAGTGCTAGTACGACAGCCCTTTGTAATTCAAGAATTGGTGAAAGAAGTATTCGACAGCTTGGCCGGTAAGGCCGAGAAACAACATATGCAATATGGTATTAAAAAAGGATGCGAGTCACCACTAAACGTTAATGCGGATAAAGAAAAGATCAGACAAGTGCTACTAAACCTAGTAGAGAATGCTATCAAATATGGTAAAACTAATGGGTCTATAACAGCCAGTATATATCGAACCGACGGGCAACATGTATTAGTAGAGATTACCGACGATGGAATGGGCATTGCCGAAAAAGAAGTGGGTCGCGTCTTTGAACGCTTCTACCGTACTGAAGACGGTCGAACTCGCGACAGCAAAGGTTCGGGGCTAGGGCTGGCGATTTGTAAACATATTATAGAAGCACACGGGGAGACCATTCATGTAAGGAGTACCGAGCAGGTAGGAACGACGATTGGTTTTACCTTGTCAACCAAGTAGCAAATCCTGGTTTACTTACCACCTGCAAGCCCATGTAAATACTGGTAGATTTTGATCTGCGAACGAACGGGCCGTTTACCCATCCCTTTAACATACTCATTAGGCAACATATCTTCTAGTAAGCGAGCTTTTACATTATCAGCTAGTTGAATCGTAAGAATCTCTTTTAACTCTTTTCGAATATCCGCCTGATGGATCTCTACGGCCGCTTCTACTCGGTGATCGATATTGCGCACCATCCAATCGGCAGAAGAGATAAAGATCTTTTCTTTACCCCCATGGTTAAATATCATCACACGCGCATGCTCCAGGTACTCATCTACAATACTTATTGCATAGGGGCGAATTCCCTTTTTTGATAGCGGAAAGTTTGGACAATAAATACCCCTTACAATTAGGTTGATCACTACCCCGGCAGCAGACGCCTTATTCAATAACCGAATGAGCTCACTATCGCTCAGCGAATTGACCTTAAGTGTAAGAGAGGCTTTCTTGCCAGCCTTAGCCTGTTTGATCTCGAATTCGAGTAACTGTACCAATTTTTTTCGCATCGAAACGGGTGCCAGCAATAACGTACGACATTTTTTAAGTGGCATCATTCCTCTTCGCCAGTTTGATAGATACTCAAATACCCGAGCCGCATCGCTCATTATGGAAGACGAGGCCGTCAACAAGCAATGATCGGCATATACCTTGGCAGAGGACTCATTTAAATTACCAGTGCTCACAAATCCGTAGCGGATGCGCTTGCCTTTTTGAAGGCTGGTAATAACGCATAGTTTGGCATGCACCTTCATATTGGGCATTCCTAACAAAACGATGATACCCTCTTCTTCTAAAATCGTTTTCCACTCTAAGTTGGCCTCCTCATCAAAGCGAGCTTTTAACTCGAGCATAACGGTAACGCGCTTACCATTTCTTGCTGCATTGATAAGAGCATGAATGATCTTGGACTCCGATGCCAACCGATAAGCGGTAATCTGGATACTTTCGACGGTGGCATCCATGGCAGCCTCACGGAGTAAATCTATTAATGAATTAAAGGAATGGTAGGGAAAATGCAACATGATATCGCGTTGCAATACCTGATCGGTAACGCGCAACTTATTGCGAAGGGCCGGATGGGTAAAAGAAGCCTTACGCTGCAACACCGGTGGAAGCACCGATGGAAAGTCCATAAAGTGCCTGAAATTATGAATA
>CANGYW010000053.1 GCA_947458335.1 Chitinophagaceae bacterium
GGCAATTCATTTTTTTCTTGCAGCGAAGCGATTACTTCTTTAACGCCATCAGCCGTGCTTATCAGATTTTCGCCAGCCCGCTTTACAATATTGAGCGTTACTACATTCTTTCCGTTAAGACGCGCATAGCTTTCATTCTCTTTGATGGTATCGATAACCTGGGCCACATCGCGCAAATAGACCGATGCACCTCTTGCACTGCTGCGTACTACGATATTTTGCATATCGGCCGCTTGCTTAAACTGGCCTTTGATACGAAGGGTTCGCTTCATATTACCCACCTCTACAAGTCCACCGGTAATGTCCATATTCTCGCGGGCAATGGCATTTTCGATATCCATAAAACTGATCTTGGCAGCCGTCATTCGATACGGATCGACATTGACCTGTATCTCGCGCTCGGGTGCTCCCACGATCTCGGCCCTGGTAACGGTGGGCAGCTCTTCTACCCGATCTTGGATCTTATCGGCATACTTCTTAAGTTTCATGCCATCGAAATCACCACTAATGTTTACGAACATAATGGGGATCTCACTCAGCGAAAATTCTTGTACATCGGGGGCACTGGTCAGATCGGCAGGTAAATTTGGCTTGGCCTTATCGACCGCATCCTTTACTTTTTGCTTGGCGATATCGGTCTTAACATCGGTATCGAATTCCACTACGATAAGCGCATAATCAGTTTGCGAGGTGCTGGTAATCTTGTTGACCTTAGCCCCACTGATTCCTTTTAATTGTTTTTCGATAGGGCGGGTTACCAGATTCTCGATATCCTTGGGCGAATTTCCCACATATACCGTGGTAATGGAGATCGTGGGTACTACCACATCCGGAAACTGTTCCTTGGGTAAGTTGATAAATCGAAAATAGCCGAACAGCGAAATAAGAATAGCTACAATATAGATGGCTGTACGGTTATCAATAGACCAGCTGGTAGGTCCAAACTCCTTAAACTTCTTATTAATACCTTCTGTCAGTTTCATAGCTGAGATTTTATCATTGCACCAAGGTGCATGGCTTTTTTACTGTACGGGTTGAACGGGTTGTCCCTGGTAAGCATCCTGAAATCCGCGAGAAATAAGCAGATCGCCCGACTTAAGGCCGGACTTTACTTCGATAAGTCCTCCGTAAGCGGCCCCTGTTACCACGGGCTGCTTTTTGGCCAAAAGCTGTTTGCCTTGGGGAATCGCCAGATACACATAACTACCCGCTTCGTCTTGCTGCACGGTATTGAGCGGTACGGTCATGGCATTTTGATTTTGATAATCAATAATGCGCACCTTGGCGTTCTGATTGGGCTTATACAACGGATTAGATGGCAAAGAGGCCTCGGCATTAAAAGAGCGTGTGTTGGCATTGATGGCGGCCCCTACTACATTAAGTGTAGATAGAAAAGCCGGCAAACCAGATTCTGTTATCAGGATCTCGGCGCGACTGCCTTGCTTGACCAGCGTAACATAATTCTCTGGAACAGCAGTAACCACTTTAAGCTGACTATTATTTACAATTCGAATACCCATTCCAGGCGTTGCGGCAGCCTGGGGTGTAAACATCTCTCCTACCTTAACATTGAATTCATCAATTACACCGCTAATCTCGGCTTTAACGCGGGTCATATTCACTTGCTCTTGTGCCATTGCCACTTGCGCCTGTGCAGCTTTTAGTTGAGCAGAGAGTGCATCCACATCGGCTTTGGCATTTATAACACTGATCTCGGCCCCGATATTTTGTTTCCAGAGATTTTGATAACGCTCATAGATAGTATTGGCTTGGGCCAAACGAGCCGATAGAATATTTACTTGTTGCTGAGCAGCCGTTAGTGACTGACGCGCGATGGCATCATCGAGCACCAACAAGGTTTGCCCCTTAGAAACGCGTTGTCCGGTTTTGGCTACTACCGCTTTTACAACACCCCCCATTCCCGAAGGGGCCACATAGGCCATTCCCTCTGCTTCAACATGTCCTTGTAGATCGATGTAGTGTGTAAACGACGTACTGCGAATAGTGTCGAGCGATACCAGCAGCGCTGATTGTGCAGTAGAGGGATCGGCCTTGGCCAGACGCGCTTCGAGATCACGAAGAGTGACATCGAGGGTGGCCTTTTCTTTTTTTACTTTTTCTATCTCTGTACGAAGCTGTTGTACATCGTTGGCATTTTTGTTGCCACCACCACAAGCCAGCAAAAAAACAGCAGACCCTGCAAAGAGGAACAAACGAAAAGAATAGTTTTTCATAAAGGGTATTTTGATGCGGAAATTTTCGATTGAATTTTTGGATGATTTAGAATCGTGAATAGGTTGGGTAAGGTTATAATTTTCCAGTAGCTTTTAACCAATCTATGCGAGCCATCATAGCATCGGAGAGGGCCGTTACATAATTGGTCTGTGCAGCCTTCCATTCGTTTTGCGCTAAATTGATCTCGGTCTGAGAGCCTACGCCCATCTCGTATTTTTTCTTGATCTGACCGTATACTTTTTCGGCCAGCTCCAGATTTTGTTGCTGCACATCAAGGCGGGCAATAGCCGACTGAAAGTTGTTACGTGCAGTGGCAGCCTCACTATCGATAGAACGCTTTAATCCCTCGATCTCGTTGAGCGTACGCTGTAACTCAATTCTCGTTTGGCTAATACGTGAGCGGGTCACAAATCCGTTAAAAATCGGAACGGTCATATTGAGACTAACGTTAGAGATACTGAACCAGGGCTGTCGTTGCTCCAAGAAATTCCAGGTATTACGCTGGGCATTTTTTGCATAGACCCCGTTCAGCGCAATGGTAGGGATCTTACTAAGTTGATAACGCTTGATATTATACTCGCCTAGTTGCTTACCAATCTGCGCAACCTGAAAGTCCTTGCGATCTTCGTATTTATAATCGGTAGTAGATAGCATTCCTTCCTTTACCTGCGAGGGAGTAAGTGTATCGGTAAGTATGAGTTGATCTTCTACGGGCATACCCATCAATACCTTTAATCCGTAGTAGCCATTCGATAAAAGATTCATCACCTTGTTTCGTTCAGTTTGCAAGTTGGCCAATTGAACACTTACCCGATCGATATCGAGTTTCTCTCTAAAGCCATTCTCATAGAGCACCCGCGTGTCGGAGAGATTCTTATTTACAAAAGCGATGGTTGAATCGAGCAGCTCTAGTTGCGTACGACCGGCCAGTAACTGATAATAGATCTTGAGCACATTTGTCTTAATGACCTCACTGGTCAACTCGGCCCCCTTCTTGGCAAAAGCGATCGAAGCATCGCGGGCTTGCAAGCCCACAAAGACCTGCCCATCGAAGAGTAACTGCGTAAGAGACACCGCTGCATTAGCACTGTAGCGAGTACCGAACTGCGCGGCTACAAATCCAAAATCGGCAGGCATCGTAATAGGATTACCGCTTCCATCGCGGACCCCTTTGTCGATGAGTACCTGATACGTAGCAGGCGAAATAAAATTCGGGATCACCTGTGTAGCCACATTGGGGTTGATCGTATTGCTGATGCTAGCATTGAGGTGCGGATAGGCGCTGGCAGTGATCTGTCGATTGGTCTCTTGCTGTAATTGTATGGCGAGCAGCGAATTTTTTACTTGTACGTTATTGGCCATAGCATAAGTAACGGCGTCTTGTGCCGAAAAGGAATGAGTAGCTAGGCGCGTGGTGTCTATTCGTGCAGCCGCTTGCGTGTTTGACACTAGAGAAAAGACAACTGTTATCAATAGCAATGAGTACTTCATGTGCTGTTATTTTCTGCGTTCGTTAATATAATGTTCGACCAGTGCACGCCCTTGAGCAGTTACTAGTCCGTAAATAAAATTCTCAGAGATCAGTTTGGCAGTAGAGACCAATGTGTAGTTCTCAGGAGGAAATACCGACATGTTAAAAGGAATCATGATCGACTCCAGGCGATACTTACTAATAATATCGGTATCAAGATCGGTGCGGTAGTGCCCTTCTTGTTTGCCTCGCTCAATATTTTGGCGCACGCAAGCAAGCACGAACTCTTGCTTGTAGCGGGTAAAGGCTGAATATGCCAGTGGATGAAACTTTTGCATATCGTGAATTACGATCGGATTCATACTGGTAAAATCGATGATGATACGGTCTAGAATCAAAAAGAACTCATGTACCGCATTGCTGGCCTGGTTAGAGCAGGCTTCTAATTCAAGACACTTTTGCTTAAAATGACGAGTGACTACCGTGGTCACCAATTGGTCCTTGTCATCAAAATACTGATACAGGGTTTTCTTACTCATACCCAACTCAGCCGAAATATCATCCATAGAAACAGAGCGAATCCCCATTCGCATAAAAATGGACTCAGCGCTTTGCAATATTCTTTCCTGGGTTTCCATGGTAGGATTAAGGGGCTTCCTTTTTACTTGGCTGTTTTATCGGTTTTTTGCGTCTTCGCTCGAGTAATGTTGAGCAACAGACCCAGATAACCGATTTTGGCCAGCAAAACTATGGAAACTTTTATAGTATAAAAAGTTTCCATCTAACTTTTATTCATTTTTAGCATTCTTGGCCAGTACTCCCATCTGATGATTTACCCAAAAAAGGGGCGTTTTAGTTATATTTTGATTACTTTTTCCTGATTTTTCGGCGTTTTCGATCGATTTTGGGCATTTTTTGCTTTTTTAACCATTTTGCGGTTTTTCTTATTCAAAAGCTGTTGAAATCCCTGGAGACGGCTCTTGCTTTGTAGTAACTTAGCTAAAAATCAACCCCATGAGCCAAGAAAGCCGACCCTCCAGAAACCCGCTAAAAAGGATCGCGGGCTATTTTCTGCAGGGGTTTGTAATCTTGGCTCCCATCGCCATTACGGCCTATGCCCTGTATTGGCTTTTTGAGCGAGTCGATAGTATTCTACGACCTTATCTTAATGTACCCGGCCTTGGATTTTTGCTCATCATCGCCTCGGTAGTCGTGGTAGGATGGATCAGCTCTAACTTTTTGATGGGAGGTTTGCTGAATCTCTTTGACCAGTGGATGGAGAGAACCCCGGGAGTCAAGCTAATCTATACCTCTACTCGCGATTTTTTTGAGGCCTTCGCAGGCAACAAACGAAAATTCAATAAGGCTGTGTTGGCTAACGTGCTGGGGCCGGATGTATGGGTCGTTGGATTCGTTACCGACGAGGAACTTACCAAATTTGAGCTAGGCGCCAATATGGTATCAGTCTATGTACCGCAGGGCTACAATTTTGCAGGCCAACTTTATATTTTACCGCGTGAAAAAGTGCGAAAGATCGATAAGATAGGTTCAGGCGATGCCATGAAGTACGCCGTTACAGGCGGAGTAGTAGACCCCGAAGGGACTGAGTAATTCAATTATTTATGGTTCGAATTTTTATTATGGCACTGGTGCTGTACCTGCCATTTTATGCCCATGCCTGGGGATTTTATGGACATCAAAAGATAAACTACTATGCTGTTTTTCTTTTGCCCCCCGAAATGCTGGTCTTTTTTAAACCGCAAATCGATTACCTGGCTGTACATTCCGTGGATCCCGATAAAAGAAGGTATTTACTCGAACAAGAAGGTCCTCGACACTACATTGATCTAGATCACTATGGGCCTGCTCCTTATGTTTCACTTCCGCGCGACTGGCAAACGGCGGTGGCTGCGTGCTCCATGGATAGCTTGGTTAAATATGGCATTGGCCCATGGTGGATACAGGTAATGCTGGAGCGACTGACCAAGGCTTTTATGGTTAAAGACCCTGAGCAGATCTTAAAAATGGCGGCAGAGCTGGGGCATTACGTGGCCGATCTTCATGTGCCGCTGCATGCCTGCAGCAATCACAACGGGCAGTTGACAGGGCAGCATGGTATCCACGGCTTTTGGGAAAGCCGGGTACCGGAACTGCTGGCCGAAAAGGAGTGGGACTTCATCATCGGTCCGGCTCGTTACTACAGAGATCCCCTTTCGCTTATTTGGAAAAGGGTACTACAAAGTGCGGCAGCTGCCGATACTGTATTACGCATAGAAAAATTGTTAAGAGCCCAGTTTAGCAGCGATCAGGTGTATGCCTACGAAGAAAGGAACGGAAAATTGACCAGACAGTTTTCTTCGGCTTATACAGTGGCCTACGACCAGCTGCTAAACGGAATGATCGAGCGCAGAATGCGAGCCTCGGTAGAGGCAGTGGCCTCTTTTTGGCTTACCGCCTGGATCAATGCCGGACAACCCCCATTGAGATCGCTGGTTAGGCATCCCCTTGGGGGCGATGCGTTGCTTTCGATGCAGCAACTAGAGGCTGCCTACAAGAACAGCCCCATCAAAGGCCGCGAACACGATTAGGTATGTTACATTTGCCGTGATGAAGCTCCACAACTTCAATGCCGGCCCCTCGGCTCTTCCTGCCGAAGTAATAGAGCAAGCCGCGCAGGCCTTGCATAATTTCAATAATTCTGGATTATCCTTGCTAGAGATCGGACATCGCACCCCGTTGTTTGTTCCGGTAATGGAAGAGGCCCGGCAACTAGTACGCGAGCTGATGCAACTAGATGCCGATCACGAAGTACTCTTACTACACGGAGGAGCTACCCTTCAGTTTCTACAAGTTCCAACCAATTTACTCGACCCAAACGGAGTGGCTTCGTATACCGAAACAGGCACCTGGTCTATCAAAGCCATTAAAGAAGCCTCTTTATTGGGAAAGGTTTCTATTGCCGGTTCTAGTGCCCATGATAATTTTACCTCTATTCCTTCTTCGTTAGAAATCGATCCCCGCTCTGCTTACTTGCATATTACCACCAACGAGACCATTGCCGGTACCCAATGGCATCGGATACCCTACGACTGCAACTGCCCACTGGTGGCCGATATGAGCAGCGACATCCTAAGTCGATCCCTCGATTTTAATCGCTTTGATCTGATCTATGCCGGAGCCCAAAAAAACTTGGGAGCTGCCGGGGTATGTCTGGTAGTGGTCAATAAAAACTGCTTAGGAAAAACAAGTAGAACTATTCCCTCTTTCTTAGACTACCAATTGCATATTAAAGAGGGCAGTATGCTCAATACCCCACCCGTTTTTGCCGTGTATGTACTGCTGCTGACCCTTCGTTGGATTAAAGCAAATGGAGGGGTGGCTACCATGGGGAAAAACAACCAACAAAAAGCTACCTTGCTCTACGAAACGCTCGAACGTATTCCACTAGTTAGCCTACCCGTTAAAAAAGAAGATCGCAGCCAAATGAACGCCGTCTTTTTAATAAAGGATGCCGCGCTAGAAAAAGAATTTGCAGCGGCCGCTAAGGCAGAGGGGATGATCGGCATAGAAGGACATCGCAGCGTGGGAGGATTCAGGGTTTCGTTATACAATGCTATTTCGTTGGCATCGGTACAAACACTGACCGATTTTATTAATGAGTTTGCTCGTAAAAAAATTTGAATATGACTTCTATCTTACCTTTTAAAGCCTTGCGGCCTGCCGTATCATTGGCTCCGCTGGTAGCTTCTCGTCCATACGATGTGCTCAATAGCAAAGAAGCTCGTTTGGTAGCAAAAGATAATGCCTACTCTTTTTTGCATGTGACCAAATCGGAGATCGACCTGCCTGAAACGATAGACATACATAGCCAAGCGGTATACGACAAGGCCAATGAGAATTTACAACGTTTTATTCAAGAGGGCATCCTGCTGCAAGAAGAAAAGCCCTGTTACTATATTTACCAGCTAACCATGAATGGACGCAGTCAAACCGGACTGGTGGCCGTTTCTTCGGTAGAGGATTATCATCAAGATCGTATAAAAAAACATGAGTTTACCCGACCCGAAAAAGAAAAAGACCGTATTGATCATATGTATACTATCAAAGCACAGACGGGCAATGTTTTTTTGGCAATGCGCGATGTGCCTGCACTCAACCAACTGATGCAGGCAGAGCAGCAACGAACACCCCTGTATGATTTTGTAGCGGAGGACGGCATTCGTCATTGTATATGGGTAGTAGATCAGCCAAATAGCATCGACGCTATCACCACCTTATTTCGAGATCAAGTGCCCTGCACCTATATCGCCGACGGACATCACAGGGCAGCCTCTGCCGCTAAAGTAAGTGCAGCACTACCCGATCGCCCCGAAGCCCGCTATTTTTTAACGACGATCTTTCCAGCCAGTCAGTTGGCCATCATGGACTATAACCGCGTAATCAAAGATCTCAACGGGCATAGCACCGCATCGTTTATCGAAAAGTTACAAACCGATTTTATAGTTAGCTCCAGCGAAAAAGCAGTGCGCCCCTCACACTTGCATACATTTGGCATGTATCTAGACGGATCGTGGTACACGCTGCAGGCTAAAGAAGACACCTATACCCATGACCCCATTGGCGTGTTAGATGTAACCATCCTTACCCGATGCATTTTAGAAAAGCTATTAGGCATTACCGATCAACGCACCGATACTCGCATTGATTTTGTAGGGGGAATTCGCGGCCTCGAGGAATTAGAAAAACGAGTAACCAGTGGTGAGATGAAGGTCGCCTTTAGTTTATACCCTGTTAGCATCGAACAACTTTTTGCCATTGCCGACAGCGGAGAAGTAATGCCGCCCAAAAGCACATGGTTCGAACCTAAGCTACGCGACGGACTCCTTACCCATTTATTATGAAAAAAGTCGTTAGTTCTATTTTTTGGCTCTTGTTGATGGGGACTGTGCTGGGACAAGATCTTTCGCTGCGCGAATGGCAACTGCGTGCGCTTGATTTTAATAATCGTGGCGATCATACCAATGCGGTCATCGTGTTGCAACAAGGATTAAAACAACACCCCAATGCACTTGTTCTTCAAAAAGACCTGACCACGAGTTTATTGCTCAAAAGAGATTTTGCCGGAGCACGTCAATTAGCGCTTTCGTTAGTGGAGCGCACTGATGCCGATGAAGCTTGCTTTCAATTAGGAGGAAACGCTCTTAAGGCCCTAGAGGAAGTAAAGGAATGCGAAAAGCTGTATGTAAAGGGCATCAAGAAATTTCCAAAAAGTGGCCCCTTACACAGTGAGATGGGCGAGCTGCTTTGGTCATTCAAAGACAAGCGAGCCATCACCTACTGGGAAAATGGTATTCAAGCGGACCCCAACTATAGCGGCAATTATTATAATGCTGCCCTCTACTATAGCAAAACTGATTGGCTATGGCGCACATTATTATATGGTGAGATCTATGTGAACATGGAAAGTAAAAGTGAAAGAGCACCGGTCATTAAAAAATTACTTTGGGAAACTTACCAGCAAAAGATAATGAGCACTACGGCTGCCCCTGCAGTAAAACTTTCTCCTTTCGAAACAGCTGTAGCTACCACTTTCGATAAAGCCTCGACCGTAATGGCCCAAGGCCTGAGTACAGAGACCCTCACTATGGCACGCACCCGTTTTGTGCTAGACTGGTTTAAGCAATACGGCGAACGCTACCCCTTTAGACTCTTTGACCATCACCAACAACTACTAAAGGCCGGTCTGTTTGAGGCTTATGACCAGTGGCTTTTCGGAGAGGCCGAAAATAAGACCCGATTTACACAATGGAAAACGAATAAAGTTGAAGAGTTTTATAAGCTAGAGAGCTTTTTATTCAACAGAGTGTTTAAGCTCAGCCGGTATCCGCATCTATTCTGACGATCGGTCAACTGGGGGCAAGGCCCCCAAAAAAAGCTAGCATCGAGATAAACAGTTAGACCGAATTTATTAACTTGTAGATCCCACTTTGGGGTCTTGTAGAGTACTGTAAACGCTTGCCACCATGAACCAACCTACCCGTTTATTTGACTGTTTGGCGCTCAAACTAGCGCAACATCCGCTTGAAGATATGCTGGCCGGAAAAGAAGGCGGCCAGTGGAAAAAGTACAGCACCGCTACTGTAAAAGACACAGTAGACCGACTAAGTGCCGGTTTACTTTCGATCGGTATTGGAGCCGGAGACATGACTCCGGAGGGAAGAGACAAGGTTGCTCTGCTCTCTAAGAACCGGCCGGAGTGGGTAATGGTCGATTTGGCCGTGCAGCAGATCGGTGCCATCCTAACACCCCTTTATCCTACCATCAACGTAAATGAACTAGAATTTGTGCTGGGTGATGCGCAAGCCAAAGTGGTGTTTGTTAACGATCAAGACCTTTTCTTAAAAGTATTGAGCATTAAAGACCGCCTGCCACATTTGCAAAAGATATACACCTTCGAACATGTGGCCAACGCACTTCATTGGAAAGAACTGATAGCTGCGGCTACCCCAGAATTGATCGCATCCATTCCCTCTATTAGTGACAAGATCGGTTACGAAGATCTGGCTACTATTATTTATACTTCGGGCACAACGGGTACGCCCAAGGGCGTGATGCTTTCGCATCGGAACGTACTTTCGAATGTAACAGCTTCGCTCCCTTGTTTTCCACCCGGTGAGAATATGCGCGCGCTCAGCTTTTTGCCACTCAATCATATTTTGGAGCGCATGGTTACCTATATGTATCTCTTTAAAGGAACGGCCATCTACTATGCCGAAAGCATGGATACCATCGGGGATAATTTAAAAGAGGTAAAACCCCATTTATTCACCACTGTTCCCCGCTTGCTCGAAAAAGTGTACGACAAAATCATGGCAAAGGGAGCAGAGCTAACCGGCACCAAGAAAAAACTTTTTTTCTGGGCCCATGGGCTGGCCGAGAAATTCGAGATCAATACATCGTTAAGTCTTGGCTACCGGATGCAACTGGCCATTGCCAACAAATTAATATTTAGCAAATGGAGAGAGGCGCTGGGAGGTAATGTAAAAGCAATCATCAGCGGAGGGGCGGCCTGTCAGGTGCGATTGATTCGCATCTTTACCGCTGCGGGCATTACCATTATGGAAGGATATGGTCTAACCGAAACCTCCCCCGTTATTTGCGTAAACCGCTACGAAGAAGATGGACGCGAATTTGGTTCGGTAGGCCCTATGATTAGTGGCGTGGAAGTGAAGATCGCCGAAGACGGAGAGATCATGTGCAAAGGGCCCAATATTATGATGGGCTATTACAAGCGACCCGACATTACTGCCGAGGTGATGCAGGGAGAGTGGTTTTGTACTGGTGATATTGGCACGTTTAGCCCTCGTGGTTTTTTAAAGATCACGGATCGTAAAAAAGAACTCTTTAAGACCAGTGGCGGAAAGTATGTGGCCCCCTTGCCCATCGAAAGCCGACTGAAAGAATCTATTTACATTGAGCAAGTGATGGTGATAGGTGCTGACCGAAAATTCGTAAGCGCGCTTATTGTACCTTCTTTTCCAAATGTGCAGGAGTGGGCCCGTCAGCAAGGTATTGCAGAAACACAACCCGATAAGTTAATACGCGATCCTCGCGTAGTCGAACATTTTAGGGAATTGGTAGAGAGCTTCAATAAATTCTTTAACCCCGTAGAGCAGGTCAAAAAATTTGAATTGCTTTCGCAAGAGTGGAGCGTTGATAGTGGAGAGCTTACGCCAAAATTATCGCTCAAGCGAAAAGTAGTGCTAGAGAAGTACAAAGAGGCCATAGAGAGAATCTATGCCTAACCAGTTTTGGTACGGTTATTTTTAAATCACGAAGAGCGCCTTAGCGGTGATGGCTAGAATCTCTGCGGCCCCGCTGGATCATCTTTACCAACATGGAGTCATAGCGAGGCTGTTGCTCGGCGGTGAGTAGGCTGCGTACTTTTTTGTAATACGCATAATTCAGTTGGTTAATCGTTGTCTGCCACTGACTCATCTTAGCCATATACACTATAAAAACACTATCAGACTCTTCTACAATGTTGGTTCGGGAGTACAGTAGCACCTTTGCCTGACGGATCGAATCATAGAGTGGATGCATCCGGTCCAGATGCTCCTTGCGCAGTGCTAGATGCTGTTCTTTTTGTATGTCGGTGTAGCGCAATGCCCGGGTCATACGCTCAAAAGGATCTTCGCGATTATAAGACGAGGAACCGGCATGAAAGCGATTTCTCTCCATCACTAAAAAAATAACCAACCCAGAATTTATGAGCAGTAATAGTATCACCGCAATCGACAGCAAACGAGGAGAAAGTATAGGCATAGCGGTTTTTTACTTTTGAGTAGGATCGACAGTTAATTCGTAGTCTGCAATCATATGTTCAGCCGTACGGTCTTCGAAAGCGAGCACCTGCAGTTCGTCTTCAATCACCGTTTTTGTGGCAGGAGTGGGAACAGCCGAATCGACAGATGGCGTATTAAGTAACCAAAAATTAAGCAGAAGCATTACGACCAGCATGGCGACAACAGGTATGGGACGCAGCCACAGCAATTGCTGCTGCCGAGATGGAGCCTCCTCTATGCGGGCCCGCAGCCGGGCGTAAAAATAAGGGGGTGCTGGTACACGTTGAGCCTTA
>CANGYW010000054.1 GCA_947458335.1 Chitinophagaceae bacterium
GATCACCAAAACCTGTAAAATCATGGTTAGACCTGTCGATGCGAACGGTAGTAATTCCAGCCGAAAGACCGGCTGATAAATTAGTAGTTGGATTAAGACCAATGTGATAAGCATAACTGGCGCTAGCCGATAAGAAATTAAAGCTGCCTGTACGATCGTTAATCACGCTAATACCGGCTCCATGATGAGGTTCGGCTGCAGTGTAATTTTCCCAATAGGCTCTGCCGCGTGGGTTGTTTCCGGGTACGGCAAAAGAAGTGGAAGAAGTACGATAATCATTTTTTCCGATTGGGGCATGCAATGTCAGATAAGTGGTTCTTGGTGCTCCGGTAAGACCAGTCCACTGATCTCTACCCGATATCTTAAGATCGCCGTAATTATCGATACCTGCAATGGCTGGATTAATGATAAAAGGGTTGATAACGTACTGTGTATAATGGGGACGTTGCTGCGCATAGACGGCCTGCTTACTAAAACTTAGCACTAGAATCAATAGCGCCACAAAAAAAATGCTATGTAAAATTGATCTCCTCATGTTTTATCGGATTATATCCACATAGCCAGCTTTCTTTTTACGGCCGTTCTTTGGGTCGATCACATAGTAATAAGTTCCCACCGGTACGTCTCTGCCCTTTACCTTTCCATCCCAAGGGGTAGCATAGCCCACTGAACGGAAAACCAGATTTCCATAACGGTTAACAATTTCGACAGTACAGCCAGGGTAACTATCCAAATATGGGATAATCCAGGTATCGTGTATGCCATCTCCATTCGGAGAGAAAATATTCGGTACCGGCGGATCTTTCAGCACTTTAATAAAGACACTGCTGGTATCACTGCATCCCTTATTGCTGGTAACAGTGAGTAAATAAGTAATATCATCAGGCGGTCGGGCAATTGGATCTACTCGTGTGGGATCATCTAAGTAGGTTGGTGGCGTCCAGGCATAAGTGACCGGCATCGGGTAATTAGTTGGAGGTGTTAATTGCACCTGTCCGCCTTCGAGCATTAATTTATCTGGACCTGCATCAGCATCAGGATAACCATTTACATAAATGGTCTTTGTAGCGATGGTACTCTTACAGCCAAAGCTGTTGATGATAAAATGACTCACGATATAAGTGCCCGTATCGGCATAGGTATAGGAAAAACTACCCAGCGTACGTGTGGATCCATCTGCCAAATCCCAGCTAAGCGATTGTATAGTGCCATCTGCCGGATTGCTGGTGCTGGTAAATAAGAAAGGCGCACCAATACATACATCAATGGCATCGGTGGTAAAGGATGCTATCGGTTGCGGATGAATTGTGTTGAGTACGATAGTCGTATCGTGAATACAGCCATCTGTGGTCGTTGCACTTAAAGTAACATTGTAGGGACCTAGGTCTACATAAACGTGCGAAGGATCTACTGCAGTAGAGTTATTGACAGTGCCACTAGAAGGATCCCCAAAATCCCACAGATAAGTAAGCGTACTAGGGGCTGCGTTGGGAACAGTAGATAAGTTGGTAAACTGAACGTTGGCATTAGGCAAACAACTGATGGCCGGAAAGCTAAAGTTGGGGCGGGCCAATGGCTTAACCTCAACAGGAATAATTTTATCGGCACTAACACAGTTATTACTGGTGATTACATTAAGCCTTACATTGTAAGTACCAAACGTAGCATACGTGCGCGTTAGCGCTGCCGCCGAGGTAGCCGTAAACACCCCTGCCCCATTGGCAAAATTCCATACAAAGCCAGTTAAAGTACCTTCTGTAGAGGTGGATGTTGAAGTAAATGTGATAGGCTGCCGCTCACAAAAAGGTTGACTTGTAACCGTAAAGTCGGCAATGGCTCTCTCCCATACTTTAATGGTTCGGGTGAGGCTATCCTTACAACCACCCGCGGTAGATGTATACAAGTAAGAGATACTGTACGTGCCAGCTCCCACGGCTGCAGGATTAAAGATACCCGTGGATGTTACGCCACTGCCAGAAAATACACCCGAACCTGGAACGTTGCCAATTTCGGTGGCTTGAGTAATCTGGAGTAGCGGTGCATCAAAACAAATATTGGGAATTGCATTAAACTGCACTTTTGGTGCTGCATTGACCGTAACATTTTGCGTTACTTCTCGCATACAGACCCCACCCGAATAAGCCCTGAACTTTATCTGATATGTTTTCGTAAGGGGCGATTGAAAATTCGGATATCGATGGCTGTATACTCTTCCAAACACAGGATTATCATCAATAACAACAGTAGTAGGCGCGCCAATATTATCCCACCAGATCTCTATTTTAGTGATGTTCCCTGGAAGTACGGTAGAGTTATTGGTAATGCGTACCGAGTCGTTGGCACAAAGTGTGCTGGGGTTGTTAACCGCGAAACTGGCTACTGGAAAACTTCCATTAACAGTAAGTTGCTGATTAATGGTATCCTTACATCCCTGACTACTGGTAACAATCAACGAAACGTTATAATTACCAACTGCAGTGTAACTATGCTGCGGATTTTGTAAGGTAGACGTATTAGGATTGCCTGGCGGAGAGGCGTTGGGGTTACCAAAATTCCATGACCAGGCTGCAATGGTCGAAGGACTTGCCACAGAACTGGTATCGGTAAATTGTGCGTACGTGTCGCTAAGACAGACTTCCGGAATTATGTAGCCGGCCCTTGGTTTAGGATGCACGACCAATGGAGCAACAGCATTGATGCTTACACAGCCATTGCTTGTCGTAACATTAAGCGTAATAGTGTAAGTTCCCGCTGTTGCAAAATGATGAATGGGGTTTTGCAGTGTAGAGGTATTTTGCCCCCCACTGGCCGGATCACCAAAATTCCAAGACCAACCAGTAACAGTACCAACGTTGGCAACGGACTGATCGGTGAAACTAATAGTGCCTGCTTGGCATACCGGAGAACTGGTGATGTAAGCTGCTTGGGGCAGCGGCCATACAGTAACAGCTGCACTGCCGGTTTGTGGCTGAGAGCAGATAGTAGCCGTGCCATCGGTGACACTTAGCAACGTGTAGGTATAAGTGCCAGCTGTTGCCGTAGGCACAGAAACTGTAGCTGTATTTCCGGCTGTAGTGGTTACGCTAAGAGTACTTCCCCCATTGATAGCATAAAAGAAAGTATAAGGAGCTGATGTGCCAGCACCGGTAAAGGTAATCAACGGCTCAGAGGCGTTCAGACAAACACCGGTTGTGCCGGAAATGGTCGCGGTGGGAAGGGCGTTCACGTTTATGGTAACAGATCCAGTGGGCGATCCTGCACAAACCGTATTGTTGACATCCACTACACCCGTTAGATTATAAACAAAAGAACCAACCACTGATGTAGGAACATCTATGGTAGCAGAGGAGGAACCTGTTAAGGTCGTTACAGAAAGTGTAGCACCACCGCCAATATTGTAATTAAACGTGTAAGGAGGCGTTCCTTCTGCTCCCAAAAAAGTTATTTGAGGAGGAGGAGCGTCTTTACAAACAGTAGTAGCCCCAGTTATTGTGGCAGTTGGGTTGGTATTTATAGTTACGGTGACGGTACCAGACTGAGTTTGACTACAACTACCAGCTCCAGATTCTGTTATACTTTGGAGTGTGTAAACAAACACCCCTAGTTGATTGGTGGGCGCACTAATGGTGATCGAATTGCTGTTGGGTAAAGAAGTAGCCGTGACAGGACCAGCCCCTCCTGAAATAGAATATTGAAAAACATAGGGCGCAGTTCCACCAAGTCCGGTAAATGTAACTTGCGGCGATAATGGAGAATTAATACAAGTTAGACCTCCACCAGTAATAGAAGCAGTTGGTAGTGGTGCGAATGAAATTGTGTTAGTAATTGCATCAGAAATACATCCAATAGCGTCTTTTACAGAGTAAGAAACACTATATGTCCCGGGAAGTAGATAGGTGTGCGTTGGATTTAATTGTGAAGAGGTATTATTATCGCCAAAATCCCAATTATACGCTGTTAATGCACTTGAGGTTACAGAATTGTCAGTAAACTGTACAGGACTGTTCAAACACTGACCCTGAAAAGTGAACCCCGCTGTAGGTTTTACCCCAACATTTAAATTAAACTTAATTTCCTGAAGACCACTACAACCCTCAGGATTGGGTGGCACAATTGCATTTACGGTGACTGGGTAAGATCCTACAGTTGCTACTGTGTACTGATTAGGTAATCTGTAATAGTAAACAGTTCTTCCGTTTACAATAGACTGAGAAAAAGGAACTGGATTATTAATGGTAACATTTGAGAAGCCTAAAGAAGGGTCGAAGAGCCAATCAATTTGTGTAGGCATGTAAGGGAAACTAATGCCTAAATAAAAGCTTGTGTTTATACAAGTATTGGGAGCGTTAACTGTCACACCATTATTTGTAGAGGAAATAAACTGAAAAGGATCCTTAACATTTGTACCTGCAGAGTAGCCATACGATTCTGCATTACCATATCCATAGGCAAGGGCATTAAAGTTTGAGTCAGAGTAAAGCCTATGATAACCCTGTGTCACATTATTTAAATAAATGTATTTATAAGTAGTAAGTTGGGGATGTACTTGCCATACATATTGCGCAGGTAATGGTTGCCCATCCAACTTAAAAGAAGAAATAGCAGTACCCTCATCCTTTAAAATCACCTGTATATGATGCTGGTGTTGAGGGTTGGGAGGATTTTGGCTAGCAATTAAGTTAGAATTTACTAATGTAACATTTGAAATACCCTGCTCAATGGGATTTAAAATGATCATCTCTGGGTCGTAAGGTTGAGGATTGGAAACAGGTGGGCTTGAAGAACTTGAATTACAACCCGCAGATGTAAAATATTGCGCCACTGAGATAAGATCATCAGCAGTAATTAAACATGGGGAAGTAGAATTAAATTCATAATATAGTCCGTTTACGAATAAACTAGGATCTATGGGAGAAGGCGAGTTATTAAGGTAAACGTTGGTAGCAGGATTCTTTTTTAGGATTCTATAAATATTGTAATTGCGTCCGAAACTGGATGCTGTTAAGTAAGTCCTACCCCATGTTGGAGCTGGATATAACTGTTGGTAAAGGTTGTCAGAAGAATTATTACAATTATTTAAAAGTGAAGGTCGGATAGTCAACCTCCCAGACCCAGAAAAAACAGCGATCTTTTTACAGCCCGCTGTTCCCCCAGAAATGGATTTTATATAAGTCCCAGTTAAATCAACACCAGTTGAATTTCCTCCGGAATTAACAACAGTGCCCAAGACTTGATATACCTGTCCCTTATTTAGTTGTATGGTGTTTACTGCATTTACAGTAAGCCCATTTAGGGTTGTTACGCGTGGTGTAATCTGAACAGTAGTGTTATCCTCTGTGGCTACAATAGTGAAATAAGAATTCGCGTTAGTTGCATTGGCTGTTTGGGTATAGTTCATGGAATAATACTCTGTTCCCAAAACATCAGTAGGTAGACATACAGTAGCAGCACTTACCGATTGGTAGGTGATGTAAGAGTATACTACAACAGGCTTCTCTGCGTTTACCCTAATTGCTTTTCCAGATACCCCTGTTAAACCAGGTGTGGCATTGCTAATAAAATAAGTATTTGGTATATCATGCACCACCACTTGACCAGCAGCAATAGGTGTAGTTGGTACAATTGTCGCTCCTCCCCAAACACTAATTGAATAAGTGGTAGCTATATCCGAAGTAATATAGATGGTCATTTTTACCCCATTTGCATCAGCGTTCATTTGTTGGTGATACGAATAAGGTATCCAAAACTCTTTACCCTTGTTCGAAAAATCCTGCGCTGAAGTGAGTAGCCCTACAAAGACCCATACCAGCGTCAAACCATATTTTCGAATCAAGGAAAATTGCATTAGGCTTAGTTTTTCATCGAACTAACGAAAATAAGAAAACCTGTTTAAAGGCAATTGATTAATAACGCCTTAGATAGGCGAATTGTTGCCTGCTTTAGAGTCAAAAAAAGGTCTTGGGTTTAATGTATAAGGCTGGGTTTTAAAACCGCTCCCTAGGTAAAAAACAGGTTAAAAACAAAGCTACTGCTTCCAGCCGGCAGGGTCTTTTTGCCACTCTTCAAGCACCGAAAACTCAGCTTCCGTAAGAGTCCCCTTTTCCATTGCTAGAGATAAAATTGATGGATAATCTGTTAATGAGTAATAGGTTATAGATTTTTTTTCAAATTCTTGTTTAGCTATTGGAAATCCATAATTAAAGATGGATACCATACCAATTACATCGACCCCTTTTTCTAAAAGGGCATCCACCGCTTGGAGACTACTCTTTCCTGTCGAAACCAGGTCTTCGATCACCACCACCTTTTGACCCGACTGGTACTCCCCCTCGATCTGGTTGCCCAATCCGTGTTCTTTGGGCTTTGGACGAACATACATGAACGGAAGCTTTAGTTGATCGGCGGCCATGGCCCCCCAAGGGATGCCTGCCGTGGCAACTCCGGCCAACCCTTGTGCCTCTTCGAATTTCTCAAAAAGAACATTGCAAAGCTCCGATTTAATAAAATCGCGCACATAGGGATGAGAAAGTACTTTTCGGTTATCGCAGTAAATGGGGCTTTTCCACCCACTGGCCCAGGTGAAAAACCCTTGAGGTTTAAGCGCGATGGCTTTAACTTGTAAAAGTTTTTCAGCGATGATTTTAGCGTCCGTCATTGTTCAAAAATAACAAACCTCTTTCTTAAACCATCAATTATCTAAGAATACATGATTCTTAAAATTTATTTTGCCGCGCATCCTGTTATTTTATGCTCACAGCTCGATGAAATCGCCGAGGAGCATCCCAAATACACCGATTCGATCTTTTTAACTGACCTAACCGAAAAATCCCGGAATACCTGTCTGCAGCTTTTGGAAAAACCCGGTGATTACCCTTGCTATTACCTCTATCACGACTTACCAAAATTGTTAGATGCGCTACTGGCATCGTCCATTACCATTGATGCCGGCGGAGGTGTCGTTTATAATGAAAATGATGAGGTCTTACTTATTTTACGAAGAGGAAAATGGGATCTCCCCAAGGGAAAAATCGACCCAGGAGAAACTATCATCGATTGCGCACTAAGGGAGGTAATGGAAGAAACAGGGTTGAAAAATCTTACACTACTTAAGAAGCTGACATCCTCTTCGTATTGCTACCGAGAAAAAGAACAACTCGTACTAAAACAAGTACAGTGGTTTACAATGAAAACATCAGACCTACATGAACTAACACCGCAAATAGAAGAAGATATTACAGAAATAAAATGGATCAAACTACAAGAGTTAGACCCTTATTTACAAAACACTTATGACACTATCAAGGAGGTGTTATTGTTAGCGCAGCGAGGCCCAGACCGTGTCGGGTAAAAAAGGGGAAGCATCTCCGCTGTTTCGAAGAATATCACGTACTATGGTAGAGGCCACCGAGGTATATTTTGGCTCGCCTGTCAAAAAAATAGTTTCAATCGATTTATCGAGGGTGCGGTTCGCGTCGGCAATGGTTTTCTCGTATTCAAAATCACTTACGTAGCGGATACCACGCAAGATGAAATGCGCTCCGATCTTTCTGCAATAATCAACGGTTAGTCCATCGTAGACCGCGCCCTCTACCCTTTTATCGTTTGCATAAATCTCGCTGACCCATTGGAGGCGCTGCTCCGCCGAAAACATGGGCGCTTTGGCCGCATTTAAACCAATGCCCACAACGATCTTGTCAAATAAAGGCAAGGCCCGGTTGATAATGTCCACATGACCCAGCGTAAGCGGGTCGAAGGTTCCGGGAAAAAGACAGATTCGTTGCATACAGTTTATTTTGACTTACCTCAAAATCTAGTTCACTTCATTAATCAGGCTTGCGCCGTGCGTCCGGAAAGTAAATACAAAACCGCCATCCGTACAGCCACACCGTTCTCTACTTGCTGTAAGATAATCGATTGTTTACTATCAGCCACATCACTATCCAGTTCCACTCCCCTGTTGATAGGCCCGGGGTGCATGATCACAATCTCTTTATGCAGGCTGTCGAGCAGCTGACGATTGATACCATAAGCAATACTATACTCACGTAGCGAAGAGAACAACACCTGGTTTTGTCTTTCGAGTTGAATGCGAAGAACATTGGCCACGTCGCACCAGGCCAGTGTTTCTTTTATGTTATAACTGACAGCAACACCAAGCGCATTGGCAATATGCTTTGGAATTAGTGTAGGCGGCCCGCACACGACGACTTCAGCACCCATTTTTTTAAGTAGATAGATATTACTTTGAGCCACACGTGAATGCATGATGTCACCAATGATAGCTACTTTTCTACCCTTAAGTGAACCTGTTTTTTCCTGAATGGAAAAGGCGTCGAGCAAGGCCTGGGTGGGATGTTCATTGATACCATCGCCGGCATTGATAATAGCAGCTGGGATATGCTCGGCTAAAAAGTGAGGTGCTCCGCTGGCGCTATGGCGCATCACCACCATGTCGACCTTCATCGATAAGATATTATTGACCGTATCGAGCAAAGTCTCGCCCTTGGCGGCAGAAGAAGAAGAAGCGGCAAAATTGATGGTATCGGCACTCAATCTTTTTTCGGCCAACTCAAAAGAGATCCGCGTACGCGTTGAATTCTCGTAAAATAAATTCACGATAGTTACTTCTCGAAGCGAAGGAACCTTTTTTACAGGACGCTGTAAGACCTCTTTGAACTGTTCGGCGGTAGATAAAATAAGGGAGATGTCTTGGGAAGAGAGATTTTTAATGCCCAGCAGATGTTTGGTGGATAGTTGCATTAAAAAGCAAAGCTAATGTATTTTATTCACTTAGGAGCAGCAGCTCTGCCTGGCCCTGTTCATTGACTCTAAGTTTCAGTTTATCACTGCGTTGGGCCTTGATGACCTGCCCTTTGTGATCGGCTTGTATGGGAAACTGCCGGTGTTCAGGACGGTCCACCAGCACACAAAGTTTTACCCGGTCTGGGCGACCATAATCAAATAAGGCATCGAGTGCGGCTTTGATGGTGCGACCAGTAAAAAGTACATCATCTACCAAAATAACGGTCTTGCCCTCTATCGAAAAAGGAAGATGCATAGTGTCAGGGGCCAGTATCTTATTGCGTACATCGTCTCGGTAAAACGTGATGTCTAATTGTCCGTGCTCAAAAGGCATATGTCCGCTTCGGGGATCACTAATTTTACTACGTATAGCCTTGTCGATAAGACTCGATACCACTACCCCGCCTTGTTGAATACCTACCAGCACTGTATTGGAGGTGTCAGGATATGCTGCGATCAATTCGTTGGCTAATTGATCGATGATCGATAGGAGTGATTGGTTATTGATCTGGATTTTCACAACTGATAATTATTCAACTTTTAGCGAGACATAACTTTTTTGTAAATCGAATGTACCAAAATGTTTACTCCCCTCCCATAAACGGATAGCGATAATCAGTGGGTGGGGCAAAGGTTTCTTTAATGGTACGAGCACTTAGCCAGCGATATAAATTGAGCATGGCACCGGCCTTATCGTTGGTGCCGGAGGCTCTGCCACCGCCAAAGGGTTGTTGACCTACTACAGCACCAGTGGGCTTGTCATTGATATAAAAGTTTCCGGCCGCATGGCGCAGACGTTCTGTTGCCAGCTCTACCGCAGCGCGGTCTTGTGCAATAATAGCTCCAGTAAGTGCATAGGGAGAAGTAGTATCGACCAGCTCAAGGGCTTTATCAAAATTACCCGCAGGGTATACGTAAATAGTGAGTACGGGGCCAAAGATCTCTTCGCACATGGTGAGCGAACGAGGATTTTTAGTTTCAATAAGTGTGGGTTGCACAAAATATCCTTCTTTATCATCACATTTACCTCCCGCCAAAATAGTACACTTGGGATCCTTTTTAGCCTGGTCTATGTAGCGTTTGATGGAATCAAAACTTTTTTGATCGATCACTGCATTGATAAAATTGGTGAAGTTCTCTACTGACCCCATCTTAAAGCTCTTGATACCCGTAACCAGTTTCTTTTTAACCTCTTCGGCAATGTTAGAAGGAATGTACGCGCGAGAAGCAGCCGAACATTTTTGTCCTTGGTATTCAAACGCACCGCGCAGTAGTGCTGTTACTAATACATCCGGGTCGGCCGAACGATGAGCCAAAACAAAATCCTTGCCTCCTGTTTCACCTACAATTCGGGGATAGCTGCGGTAATTACCCATATTCTTGCCAATGGTCTCCCACATATTATTGAACACACCGGTAGAACCGGTAAAATGCACGCCGGCAAAATCGCGGTGATTAAAACAAACGCGACCGATAGTAGCACCATCCACATAAATTAAATTGATGACTCCATCAGGAAGACCTGCCTCTTTTAAAATGCGCATAGTCATCTGTGCGGAGTACACTTGGGTGTTGGCGCATTTCCAAACCACCACATTACCACAAAGGGCCGGTGCCGTGGGTAAATTACCTCCAATGGCCGTAAAGTTAAAAGGAGAAACGGCCAATACAAATCCTTCGAGCGGACGGTACTCCATTCTATTGTGTACGCCGGGTGCACTGGCAGGTTGTTGTTTATAGATCTCAGATAGATAATGCACATTAAAACGTAAAAAGTCGATCAGCTCACAGGCCGCATCGATCTCGGCCTGAAACGCATTTTTACTTTGTCCCAACATGGTAGTACCCGTCATGTAGGGACGGTACTTAGTGGCCATCAGGTCGGCGGCTTTTAAAAAGATAGCAGCGCGGTTTTCCCAACTGGTGGAAGCCCATGATTCACGAACCGACAAAGCCGCATCGATCGCTTGATGTACATGTTTTTCTTCGCCCTGATGAAAATATCCCAACACATGCTTGCGCTGGTGCGGAGGATGCATGGAAACTTTTTTACCCGTTCTTACTTCTTTGGCGCCAATGTACATAGGTACATCGATCTGCTGGCTCTTTAGTTCGGCCAGCGTCTCTTTTAAACGTTTACGTTCGGCAGAACCGGGGGCATAACCCAGTACCGGCTCATTGGCAGGAAGTGGATAAGAAAAAGTTCCAATAGGCATAGGATATATTTTAGATAGGTTGAGTTAGTTCTTTATGAAATACGTTAGTTCTTTAAAGGTAGCAAATTGCTGTTCACCTCGCTCATGGCATCACTTTGGGGATGGGTTCCTCTATTCATGTAATCAAAAAAATGGACCTAAGACTGCATTTCCTTCTGGCTCATCAAGTAAGCCTTGATGAATCCATCGAGTTCGCCATCCATAACCGGTTGTATGTTGCCCACCTCGTAATCGGTACGGTGGTCTTTTATCATTTTATAAGGATGAAAAACATAGCTTCTGATCTGACTGCCCCACTCGATCTTTTTCTTGGTACTATTGACCGCATCGCGGATCTCGTTTCGCTTACGCAGTTCCTCTTCGTATAAACGGCTCTTAAGCATCGTCATGGCCTTTTCGCGATTGCCCAGCTGCGAACGCTCGGTCTGGCAGACCACCACTATGCCGGTCGGCAAGTGCGTCAGCATCACCTTGGTCTCTACCTTGTTTACATTTTGACCGCCGGCACCTCCGCTTCGAGCCGTTTCCATCTTTACATCAGCATCTTTAATCTCGATATTGATCGTATCATCTACTAGTGGGTATACAAACACAGAGACAAATGACGTGTGCCGACGAGCGTTACTATCAAAGGGAGATATGCGCACCAGGCGGTGTACGCCGCTTTCGGCCTTTAAAAAGCCATAGGCAAAGGGGCCCTCAAATTGTAAGGTACAGGTCTTGATGCCTGCGCCGTCGCCCCAAACCCAATCGAGCTCAGTAACTTTCCAGCCCTGCTTCTCTCCGTACATACGGTACATACGGGCCAGCATTTCGGCCCAGTCTTGGCTCTCGGTGCCTCCTGCCCCCGAGTTGATCTGGAGAACGGCAGGGAGTTCATCTTCGGGTTCGTTAAGGGTGGCCTTAAATTCTGCGTCGTCCAAAAGCGTGAGAGCTTTTTGATAGGCCTCTTGCGTTTCTTCTTCGGTGGCATCGCCTGCCTTCCAAAATTCAAATAAAACAGCGAAGTCCTCCACGCCGGTATGGGCCGTGTCGTACAGAACCACCCAGTATTCATTGAGCTTAATGCTCTTCATGATCTCGGTGGCGCGCTTATTGTCGTCCCAGAAACCGGGACTAAGAGAAAGTTGTTTGTCTTGGGCTATTTTTTGCAGTCGGTTCTCGACGTCAAAGAAACCTCCTTATCCCGACAATGCGGGACCGCATATCCTGTAATTTTTCTACTGTCATAGTGTAAAGGTAAGAGATTAAAGAGCAAACTCGATGACCGTGGCGCCATTACCATAGAGCGGATGAAAGC
>CANGYW010000055.1 GCA_947458335.1 Chitinophagaceae bacterium
CTGCCGACCAGTTTACGGTAGCCAGCTTCGCCAATAAAGATGCGCTGATCGCAGCGATCCTTTTTGAAAGAAGAGTTGAGTTCTTAGGAGAAGGAAAGCGTTGGCAAGATATTCATCGTCTTTCTCCAGATGCCGTACATTCTCCTGTAGCCGGTGGTGGTATTCCCTCAAAAGTAGTTACCACTACTGCAGTACCTGCTTCGCTCTTCGTATGTACAGGTGTTCCTGCACCCGGCATTCCCCGTGGAGTAGCTGCTATCCCTTATGCTGATAACCGTTTCATTTGGCCTATTTCATTGGCCGAGATTCAGCAAAATGCCAATTACACGCAAAATCCTGGTTACTAATACCGGTTCTCTGAACTTGAAAAGGCTGTCCGAACAGGGCAGCCTTTTTTTTGTTGTATAGACAAATAATAGGAATAAACAGGATGTTTCGCGAACTTCGCATCCCCTATCAAGTAACAAAATGGATAATAAGCAAGACCTCTTTGATTCGATCGTTAACAGAAGAAGATCCAACAGGCGATTCGATCCTGATGTACATGTGCCCGATGCCGTTATAGAGAAAGCGCTGCAACATGCCATACTAGCGCCCAATAGCAGCAATATGCAGTGCTGGGAATTTTATTGGATCCGGTCGGCCGACGAAAAAAAGAAGATGGCGACTTATTGCCTGGGGCAAGGTGCTGCCACCACGGCCCAACAAATGGTAGTCTTTGTAACCCGACAAGACCTTTGGAAAAAAAGAGCCCGCTGGAATTACGATCGCATTAGAGAAGGTATTCCCGGTGAGCCCAATAAACTGCAAAAAAGAGGACTCGACTACTATAAAAAATTAATGCCACTCGCCTATGCCAGCGACTGGTTTGGCTTCTTAACACTGGTCAGAAGAACGATCAGTTTTTTCGGGGGACTACAAAAACCCTTTATGCGCTTTGGTGGTAAGGCCGACCAGCGTATTACCGTGCATAAATCTTGTGCGCTGGCAGCCGAGAATTTTATGCTCTCGATCGCTGCAGCCGATTTTGATAGTTGCCCCATGGAAGGATTCGATGCCATTCGAGTAAAAAAAGCATTGAACCTGCCTGGTAGTGCTGAGATCAACATGATTGTTGGTGTGGGCAAGGGAACTGCACAAGGAGTTTGGGGTCCTCGTAACAGGGTCGCATTCGATGAGGTCGTAAAGACCATCGATTGATGTACTTCAGAAAATAACGAATAGAATAAGCCCAAAAAAAATAAGCCACTTAAGCTTGAGCGGGTGTATCTCCCGCCTGCTTCCAACAAGCTTGCACAAATTGCATCAGCGTGCGAATACGTGCAGCCGAGAAATCAAAAGCCAGACCCGCTGCAGCAAATAATTCAGGAAGGGTTTTAGTACCGCCTAACGAAAGTGCCTTGATATAATTATCCAGCGCCTGACGGGGATCTTGATGATACTGCTGCCAAAGTCCAATAGCTCCCAGCTGCGCAATACCATACTCGATATAATAAAAGGGAACTTCAAAAAGATGCAACTGGCGTTGCCACTGATAAGAGCGATACTTATCGAGCCCTGAAAAGTCTACGACCGGAGCGCTATATTCATTTAATATAGATAGCCAAACCTGGTTGCGTTCTTCTGCGCTATGCTGTGGATGAGTATAGATCCAGTGTTGAAATTTATCGATAGTGGCGATCCAAGGAAAGATGGTAATAACGCGTTCGAGCTGTTGCTCTTTGGCGCGCTGCCATTCTGAAGGATCACTAAAAAAACTATCCCAATAATCCATCGTAAATAGTTCCATCGACATACTGGCCACTTCGGCGATCTCTGTAGGGTACTCTTTAAACCCGTTGAGCGGAAGCGGATGAGTAAGAAAAGAATGAACGGCATGCCCCCCTTCGTGTACCATGGTAGTCACATCATCGAGGGTGCCCGCTGCATTCATAAAAATAAAAGGGGCTCCTGTTTCAGCCAGTGGGCAGTTATATCCCCCGGGAGCTTTCCCTTTTCGACTCTCCAGATCTAGCCGTTGCATACGACGCATGGTGGCAATACAGTCCCCAAAAAATGGATGCAGCCGCCGCAAACAGGCAATGGACTTCTCGGTCAACTCGGTTGCATCTACAAAAGGTCGAAGCGGTTTGGTGCCAGACGGCTCTGCCTCAATATCCCAGGGTCGCAACGTGGTTAACCCTAATCGCTCTTTCTTTTTGGTATAGATCTCATTGACAAGCGGCATCACCTCGTCTTTTACAGCTTGGTGAAACTGCTCGCACATTACATGATCATAATCAAATCTGCCTAATTCTAAAAATCGGTACTCGCGGTAATTCTGCATACCCGCATTAAGAGCCAGCTGGTTTCTTTTTTGAAGCAATTGATCGAACAATTGGTCGAGCGCTTCACGATCTTGGTATCTACGCTCAGCGATTTGAAGGTAGACCTGCTCGCGCAAACTGCGATCTTCGTCTTCCAAGAATTTGGCGGCTTGCTGCAAGGTGTATTCTTGCCCTTGTACTACAACGGTCATCTTACCAGCTATGATACCGAATTGCTGTTGTAATACGCTGATCTCGGATTGTATCGGAACATTGATCTCGCGATATAAATCGATCTGCTTACGAATGTTTCGAAGAAAGGTAGCGTATTGTGCAGTAGGTAGCTGATGTAGACATGGAGAAGCTAATAGCTTTCGATTCAACTTATCGGACCAAGGCTGAATACGCGGCTGTAACTCGAGCATAAAATAATTGAATGCTTCCTCGAGCGCCTTGTTTTCGGTATCACAGGTCATTTTGATCTGGCGCCAGCAGACGTCCTCGCTGATGATGGCTTCGAGTTCACTGGCATCTCGAAGCCACTGTTCTAACTCACTCACGCTTTCTAAAGAACGCTTCTCAAGTTCGACAAAATAAGGAGCCAACGATTCCCAATCACTGATCACAAAAGAAGCGGGTAAGAAGTGGCGTGGACGTTGTTCTATAGCAGCACTGTACGACATAATAAAAATTACAACACTATATTAGGCCTCGCTAAGGGTAGCATGGCCAGACTAACCCTGCCCAGGCTCGCCTTGCGCAGATTCGTCCTCTACAGACTCAGATAAGACCAGTGCAACAGCGTGTTTTTTTAAAAGGGCAAACCACTTAATCATTTTTTTACGATCACTGTCATAGACACGGTCATGATCCATATCGGGATACACTTGCTCGAAATACTTTTTAATAGCTTTTATATCTTTCTCATCGGGCAGCGTAGCGGTCGACTTTTCCATGGCATGGAATACATCAATCAGGTTCACATTATCGCGAATGGTATAAACCTCTATGCTTTCAAGATGTGAGAACTGATGAATACGGGTAGAAACAAACTTGGTGCTCTTATCGTCGAGCGAGCGCACAATACCCCCGTCGGCCTTGCTGCTCATCAATTCATAAAGTCCGGGAAGCCCTGTTACGGCCACTAACTTGCCATATTCCATATTAATACTATATTAGATAACGCAAGATAAACCAGTTGACGCAATAATTATCTCTTAAATCCAATAGTCATGAAGAAGCACCTAGTTGTTTTAACCATTGTCCTTTTCTCGCTTACTTCCATACAAGCCCAACCACCCGGCGGTGGAGGCGGTTTTCAACGTAGAACGCCAGCCGAACGTGTAGCGGTCATTCATCAAAAGTTAGATAGTGCCTTTAAATTAGACCCTGTTAGACTGGGTTTGATTGATACTGCTCTTACAGTACTTTATAAAAAGCAGGATACCCGCATGCTGGAGATCAGAGAAGCAGCTATGGCTGGAGAAAGACCCGATCCGGAAGCTTTACGCGAAGAGATGAAAAAGTATAATGATGCGCAAGAAGAGATCATTAAGGCTGTTCTCACCGCCGAACAATTTACTATTTGGAAAGATCAGATCTTACCTGCTATGCGCCCGGCTCGTCCGATGGGCATGAGTGGTGGCGGTGGAGGAAGACGGATCGATCAATGAGCCGACAGCCAATTAGGCCCTGACCCGCATTCAGCTATCACAGGAACTCCGTTCGGTAGAGACATGGCACTTTGCATGCCCTCGATAATCAGATCGGTCAATGCTTTTACTTCACTATGATGCGCGTCGAATATCAATTCGTCGTGCACTTGCAAGATCATTTTGCTTTTCATGCCGGCTTCCTTCATACTATGGTGAATCTTATGCATAGCCAGCTTAATCATATCAGCTGCACTACCTTGAATAGGTGAGTTGATGGCATTTCGCTCAGCAAATCCACGAACGGTAAAATTAGAGGAGTTGATATCTCGTAACCAACGCTTGCGGCCCATTAACGTCTCTACATAGCCATTGTCTTTGGCAAACTTGATCGTACTGTCCATATACTCCTGAATTCCCGGAAACTCACGCTTATAATTAGCGATGATCTCCTTTGCCTCAGTGCGAGAAATACCCAAATTATCGGCCAGTCCAAAAGCACCCTGCCCATAGATAATACCAAAATTGACACTCTTAGCTTTATAACGCATTTCTTTTGTTACTTCACTTTCGGCCACATTATACACTCGAGCTGCGGTAGCGGTATGAATATCTTTACCCTCCCGAAAAGCGGCGCACATATTGGTATCACCACTAATCGCAGCCACAATGCGAAGTTCGATCTGCGAATAGTCTGCAGAAATCAATGTAAAATCATTGCCTCGAGGAATAAAAGCCTTTCTAATCTCACGACCTCTTTCAGTACGAACAGGAATATTTTGCAGATTCGGATTGTTACTCGACAAACGACCGGTTACGGCTACTGCCTGTGCATACGATGTGTGCACTCTTCCTGTTTTGGGGTTAATCAATAAAGGAAGAGCATCTACATAGGTAGACTGGAGCTTGGTTAGCTCTCGAAACGTTAAGATATCTTCGGCTATTCGGTGTCCCTTAGCAGCCAACTTGCTCAATATATCCTCTCCAGTTTGGTACTGCCCTGTTTTTGTTTTCTTGGCATCCGGATCAAGCTTTAACTTATCGAATAATACTTCGCCCAATTGCTTAGGTGAAGCCAGATTAAAACGAACGCCGGCTTCTTTATAAACAGCTTCTTCAGCTATTTTAGCTTCTTTTTCTAAGGCTACAGAGTACTCCAGTAAAAAGTCTTTGTCGATAGTTACTCCCTCATACTCCATATCGGTCAGTACCCTAATAAGGGGTAACTCCACGTTTTGCAGGACCTTTGTGACACCTGCCCTTTCTACACGAGAAACGAACTGTTGCTTTAACTGAAGCGTAATATCTGCATCCTCTCCCGCATACTCTTTGATCTTTTCCGCATCTACGTCGCGCATAGTAAGTTGATGCTTCCCCTTTTTGCCAATGAGTTCCTCGATGGGAACGGGCACATAACCAAGAAACTTTTCACTAAGGTCGTCCATGCTGCGTTTTCCTTCAGGCTCAAAAACATAATGCGCCAGCATGGTATCGTATAGCGATCCAGCCAGTTCGATACCATACCATTTTAATACCAGAAGATCGTACTTGATGTTATGACCGATCCAAGTTTTGGTCAAATCTGAAAATAACGGAGTAAATTGTTGTAGTAGCTCGCGCGTCTCAGTCTGATCAGCAGTGCAAGGCACATACCAGGCTTCGGCAGATTTTACAGAAAAACTAAGCCCCACCAGTTCGGCAAGATTCGCATCAATATTCGTGGTTTCGGTATCAAAGCAAATCTCTCGATAGCCTTTAAGTTCTTCGACCAGCTCGGATATGGCTTTATTGCCTTTCACTAATTGATAGTGATGCGGTGTATTGGAAATATTTTTATCGGCACTAACTGGTAAAGGATCTTCATCATGATTGGATAAAGCCGCAGAAGAATCATTTTTATCGGCTACACCAAAACCTGTAGCCGCATTCGACTTTGCAGCTAATGAGGGGCCCGCTATGATGTTTCCAAACAGATCGGTCTGTACGCCTTGCGGCTGTGGCTTATCTACCACCGAACGAGTAGGGGTTGATACCACGAAATCATCTCCAAGCAATCGCTTACCCAGTGTTTTAAATTCAAGTACGGAGAAAATTTCTTTTAGCTGTTCGCTATTCCACTCCTTTAAGCGAAAATCTTCTTCATGAAAAGCTACCGGAACAGAAGTAATGATTGTGGCTAGTTTTTTTGATAAGAGGGCTAACTCTTTTCCTTTGCGGACCTTTTCGCCCATAGCCCCCTTTATTTGATCGGCATTGGCTAGTGTATTTTCTAGACTACCATACTCGTGTAAAAATTTGGCTGCCGTTTTTTCTCCTACGCCCGGAATACCGGGGATATTATCGACCGCATCACCCATCATTCCTAACATGTCGATCACTTGCGAAACATCGGTGATATTCCAGCGAGCACATACTTCTGCCGGACCTAAGATCTCCGCATCGTTACCTCCGTAGGCGGGTTTGTAAATTTTTATTTTTTCCGAAACGAGTTGACCGTAATCCTTATCGGGCGTTACCATAAAGACCTCGTAGCCCGCTTGCTCGGCTTGCTTACTAAGTGTACCAATCACATCATCAGCCTCGAAACCATCTAATTCGATAATGGGGATATTGAACGCTTCGATGATCTTTTTAATATCGGGAACAGCGTCTAAAATATCTTCGGGCGTTTCTTGTCGGTTTGCCTTGTAATCGGCGTAATCCGTATGCCTTTCAGTAGGAGCACCGGTATCGAAACAAACCGCCATATGAGAGGGCTTCTGTTTGTTGATTAAATCGAGTAAAGCATTGGTAAATCCAAATTGAGCATTGGTGTTTTTTCCAGTAGAGGTCAGCCGAGGGCTCCGAATGAGTGCATAATACGCCCTAAAAACAAGGGCAAAGGCATCGAGCAAAAAAACCCTTTTATCCATGTGGCTAAGGTAAGATTTGCAAGCGAAAACCCTACTGTTTCATAGTAGTCAGCTGGGCCTCGAGACGAAATAGTTCGTCTCGTAAACGAGCGGCCTCCATAAAGTCGAGCTGTCGGGCCGCTTTTTCCATTTCTTTACGAAAAGCCTTGATTGCTTTTTCTAGCTGGGGTATCGTATTGTACTGAGGTTGCTCCTCGAGTAACTGCGAGACTGTGACCGTATCTTGTCCGGTCAGCACCGCCTGATGTGGATCATAGCCCTTGATATCTAATACGGACGTTTGGGCAAATACCTCTTGCGCCGATTTTCGAATTGTAGTGGGAGTGATATTATGAAGTGTATTATACTCGATCTGCTTTTGACGGCGACGCTGCGTTTCATCGATGGTGCGTTGCATACTCTCCGTCATCTTATCGGCATAAAAAATAACCAAGCCATTCACATTACGAGCTGCCCGTCCTGCTGTTTGCGTTAATGACTTTTCGTTACGCAAAAAACCTTCTTTATCGGCATCTAAAATGGCAACCAGAGACACTTCGGGCAAATCGAGTCCCTCACGAAGCAGGTTGACGCCGACCAAGACATCTATCTTACCTAATCGTAGCTCTCGCAAAATTTCGACACGATCGAGCGTATCGACATCACTGTGTATATATTTTGATTTGATGGCAATACGATGTAGGTACTTATCCATCTCTTCGGCCATACGCTTGGTAAGTGTTGTAACGAGCACACGATCGCCCTGTTTAACGCGCCTGTCGATCTCGTCGAGCAGATCGTCGATTTGGTTTTTACTGGGACGTACCTCAATGGGCGGGTCGAGCAATCCCGTAGGGCGTACCACCTGTTCGACAACGACCCCTTCGCATTTCTCTAGTTCAAAATGAGCAGGGGTAGCCGATACAAAGATCACATCTTGCAACAGCGACTCAAATTCATTAAAGTTAAGTGGTCGATTGTCGAGCGCAGAGGGTAAACGAAATCCATAATCGACTAGCGTTAACTTACGACTACGGTCTCCTCCATACATACCGCTAACTTGCGGAATAGTCTGGTGGCTTTCGTCAATGATAGTTAAAAAATCATCCGGAAAATAATCTAGCAAACAAAATGGACGAGTACCCGGTTTGCGTCGATCAAAAAAGCGTGAATAATTTTCGATACCGCCGCAATAGCCCAACTCGCGTATCATCTCCAGATCGAAATTAACCCGCTCCGTCAATCGCTGCGCCTCGAGAAATTTTCCCTCGCGTTTAAAATAGTCAGCCTGTGCCAAACATTCATCTTGTACCTCGTAAATAACTTGCTGTAAAATGTCTTTAGGGGCTACATACAAGTTAGCTGGAAAAATAGCTGCACTATCCATTGTCGAAATTCGCTTTCCGGAACTCACATCAAGTTGCTCGATAGCTTCAATTTCGTCTCCAAAAAAATGAATGCGGTAACCGAAATCAAGATAAGGTAAGTTAATATCGACCGTATCGCCTTTTACTCTAAAACTGCCACGTGTAAACTCAAGCGTGGTACGCTGATACAACGAGTTGACCAGCGCATGTAAAAAGCCTTGTCGTGAGATTACTTGTCCTTTTTGAATACGAATGATCCCATTCATGTAATCGACCGGATTACCCATACCGTAGATACAACTTACCGATGCCACCACAATAATATCACGACGTCCGCTCAATAAACTAGAGGTAGCCCGCAACCGAAGTTTATCGAGCTCCTCATTGATAGAAAGATCTTTTTCGATATACGTATTGGTAACCGGCATGTATGCTTCGGGCTGGTAGTAATCGTAATAAGAAACAAAATATTCTACCGCATTATCTGGAAAAAACTGCCTGAACTCGCCATAGAGCTGCGCGACCAATGTTTTGTTATGCGTAAGGACAAGCGTAGGTCGCTGCACCTGCTCAATTACGTTGGCCATAGTAAAGGTCTTACCACTACCTGTTACGCCAAGTAAGGTCTGGTACTTTTCGCCATGAGTAAGCCCATGCACCAATTGACGGATGGCTTCGGGCTGATCGCCCGCAGGTGAGAACGGAGAATGTAATGTAAAAGGCACCCTGCAAGTTACAGAATACCACGGGCGGATACTACTGTTTAGGCTGGGTATTAAGGATTCGCTGCCGAGCCTTGAAAATATATAGATACCCTGCTACCACGGTCAAAAAAAGAAGACCGGTAATCCACATAAGTTTTTCGGAAGTGCCGATACGCGTAGATCCAAGAATCTCAGGCAGTATGGCCGCTACGTAGACCAACATCGCCAATATAGCTACCGTAAGCATCAGCTCCCCATTTGGATAGTGATAGATTTTAAAAATGACGGCGATGATCGTGAGAGCTACATTAAACAAATAAGTGGCCGACAAAAACTGAGCTTTATTGAACATGTACCCAATAATTTAATCCTAAAGTTACCCTGATTTTACTAAAAACGGCTCCCGAAGGAGCCGTTAAGTTCAATGCTAGCGCTTACCGAGTAAGCGACAATTTATTATTTTAATTCTGCACTCACCGTGATCTTGGGTTGAGCGGCAATTTTACTGCCATCGCCTACGCTGATACCATAATCAGCCAGGGTAATACTAAAATTAGCAGAGGCCATCAATGTGCCATTTTTTACTTCGATTGTGGCGGGCGTTGTTACCACGTTGCTCTTACCTTTTACAGTCATCTGACCGGTAACGGTTACATTGTAAACACCATTCTTGGCAAAATTGTATTGCTGTACATCGTTGATCTTGCCCTCGAAAGTAAAGGCAGGAAACTTATCGGAGCTCATCCAGCGCTCTTCATTAAAATGCTCTTGGATAACAGGATTACTGAAAGCAAAGTTTTTAACGGCTGCCTCAAAACCCATCTCACCGGTCTTAGTATTTAGTTGAGCAATTACAGTCTTGTTCTCTGCTTTAGGAAGAGCATCTTTAGGAGTAGTTGCATCAAAGGCAACAACGGCAGAAGTACTTTGCTTTACTTGTGCAAAACCTAATGTGGCTACTGCCAGCATTGAAAAGAGTAGGATCGTTTTTTTCATGTGTGATTTTTTAATAAATGAGTGAATGAATGATTGTTAATTAAAAAGATGAATGAATTTTTTATAGAATGATGGGGCGCATGGTTGAGAATGTTAATTTATTCTACAATAATCGATCGCTTAAAGCTGATCATATGAGCATTGCGAAGTCGACTATAGATGCTTCCACTACAAGAGCCCTTGAGTGTAACGCTATCACCGGGTTGTAATGCGGCAGCCTTGCGACTGACTCCCGATTGAAAATCAAAGATCAGGTAAGAGCCTGTTAACGTATCTACGAACTTTACCGTAGCAGACGTATCGGCGCCTTCCACTTCGGATACAAGCCCGCTCACTGCAACGATCTGCTCGGTATACTTTCTATTGGCAGCACTATCGTTTAGTTGAAACTCAGCGAGCAGATCCATGGCCGAGATAGAATAAGCCGGTTTTTCAGAGGTCGTATCGGCAAACTGCGCAGTCATCACATAATAAAATACAGCACCCCCGGCCAATGCCATCACAACGACAGTCAATAAGATCCAGCGGAGCCATTTTTTCTTGTTTTGCATAGTTTGCGAGATAGTAAGGTATTATTAAACAAACAACAAAGATAAATGGTTCACGGTGCCAGCATTATTATATAATATAAAAAGACCCGCCGGTCGCTCTGACCAACGGGTCTGTAACTAACCCATTGAAAAACACACGAAAACAAATGAAGATTTTATCCAGCCTGCATCTCTTTGACTTTTTCTCTGATCTTGGCCTCGATCTCGTTGGCTAGTTCAGGATTGTCGACCAGAATCTGCTTGACACCTTCTCTACCCTGCCCGAGGCGGTCATTATTATAGGAGTACCAGCTACCGCTCTTTTGAACGATACCCAGTTCAGTACCCATATCGATGATCTCACCGGTCTTGGAAATACCTTCTCCGAAAATGATATCGAACTCAGCAGCACGAAATGGCGGAGCCACTTTATTCTTGACCACTTTTACTTTTACGTGGTTACCGATCGCCTCATCTCCATCCTTTACTTGCTGCGTGCGGCGAATATCCAAGCGAACCGAAGCATAGAACTTAAGCGCATTACCACCGGTTGTTGTTTCGGGATTACCGAACATCACGCCGATCTTTTCACGAAGCTGATTGATAAAGATGCAAATGGTGTTGGTCTTGGCAATGGTAGCTGTTAGCTTACGAAGCGCCTGACTCATCAAACGCGCATGCAATCCCATTTTACTATCGCCCATTTCACCTTCTAATTCACTCTTGGGAACCAGTGCGGCCACTGAGTCGATCACGACCACGTCGAGTGCACCTGATAATATAAGACGATCGGCGATCTCGAGAGCCTGCTCGCCATAATCGGGCTGTGAAATCAAAAGATTCTCCACATCCACACCCAGTTTTTGCGCATAGCTGCTGTCAAAAGCATGCTCCGCATCGATGATGGCACACATACCTCCTTTTTTCTGCGCTTCGGCTATAACGTGCGTAGCGATCGTTGTTTTTCCGGAAGATTCAGGACCATATATCTCTACAATACGTCCTTTAGGCAATCCGCCAATACCAAGTGCCGCATCCAATCCTATAGAACCGGTGGAGATCACCTCTTGTTGCACTTCCCCTTTCTCGTTCATGAGCATCACACTTCCCTTTCCATAATCCTTCTCAATCTTATCCATCGTAAGCTTGAGCGCTTTTAATTTCTCGTTGTTGACTGACATAGTATTCGTTTTAAGAATATCAAAGCTAATACTTTTAGCAAATAAACGCTAATTATTTTGGAACTATTTTAGGGGGTTTTTCTGCCAGCAGGGGCCCTTGCGGGAAGGGGGGCAAGAATAGTATACTTATTAAGTACTGATTTTCAATAAATTAAAGGAATCCCATCGCCCATATACTAGGAGTACATAATCACCCCAACCCCACTACCCACCCAACAAGCATACAAAGCATGCCGGCAAAAACACCCCCATAGATATCTACAGCGCGATGATCGGAAACAACAAATCGCGCGGCACAAACCAGCCCCGTCAAAAAAATCGCGATACCCAGCCAGGTTCCA
>CANGYW010000056.1 GCA_947458335.1 Chitinophagaceae bacterium
CCAACAAATTAAAAGGTATTACCCTTATTTTGGGCTATCCAAAAACCCTGCCGGGGTTTTATCTTTGTAAAAAACTACCCCCTATTATGTCATTTCGTTTCCTCGTTTTGGTTGCCGGTGCCCTGCTCTCTATGAGCGCTTGTGTAAGCAGCAAAAAATTCAAGACATCTCAGCAAGATTACGCTAAACTGCAAGATCGCTACAAAACACTCGAGACCGAGAACAATGCCTGTGGAGAGGAAAAGGGAATTTTATTGAGACAAAAAGAAACGCTCGAAAGAGAAAAAGCGTTGCTGACAGCTCGCATCAAAGAACTTCAGGAACAAATTGCCTTTTTAAAGGATAATAATAATCAGGCCCTAAAACAGCTGGAGAGCTTATCGGTCATTTCGACCCAACAAGCGGAGAGTATCAAAAAGTCGATGGATAATCTCGGCATTAAGGATGCCTATATTCAAAATATACAGCGCCAAATGTCTTATAAAGATTCACTCAACATGGCATTGGTGATCAATTTGAAAGGGGCTATCGGAAATCTTGAGGACGGAGATATTAATATCAAAGTCGACAAAGGAGTGGTGTATGTAGATATCTCTGACAAATTACTCTTTAAGACCGGCAGTTACGATGTTACAGACCGGGCCAACGAGGTGCTCGGCAAAGTGGCCATGGTACTCAAAAATCAACCCGATCTGGAGTTTATGGTCGAAGGACATACTGATGGCGTGCCCTTTAAAGGATCCGGTGTGATTACCGATAACTGGGATCTGAGTGCTATGCGTGCCACTACGGTGGTGCGATTGTTGCAAACCAAATACGGACTCGATCCGGCCCGCATGGTAGCGGCCGGCCGTGGTGAATACCGCCCCATTGCTGACAACAATACAAAAGAAGGACGTTCGGCTAATCGGCGCACCCGCATTGTGGTGTTGCCACAACTCGATCAATTCTTTAAGTTGCTAGAGAAACAATAAGGATTTTCGTTTAGTTGGTCTCTTCGAACATACCGGTCTCTTTGTTCTTGCGAACCCGGTTGGCAGCAAACCAGCGCCCATTCATGGCTACATAGACACCATGGGGTAACGTTTGTGCAAAGGCCAAGGCGCTTCCCAAATTAAACAAGCCGTCGGAGCTACCGAATTTAATAGGGATCATGGCACCTGTAAGTACAATGGTTTTGTTAGGCACTTTCGCGGCCAGTACCGAAGCGGTTTGCGCCATTGTATCGGTGCCGTGCGTAATAACAATGCGGTCTTCGGTACAGCTATTGCATTGTGTTGTAATCAGGTCACGGTCCTGATCGCTCATCTCGAGGCTATCAATCATCATCAAGGTGTGAACCGCCACCTCAACCTTACATCGTCCCAACACTAGCAAATCGTCGATATGGGTATCCTTAAAAAAAAGTTGTCCGGTAAGCTCGTTATACTCTTTGTCAAAAGTTCCACCGGTAATAAAAATGCGGACGGCCATTTTCAAAAATTTACATGAAGGTAGTACAGGCGCAATTATAACGATCTTTACCTTCGTAAAACAAAAGGCCCCTCCGTAGAAACGGAAGGGCTCTAACGATTGCTTGCCATATGAAAATCTTGCGCGAAAAACGCGAGAAAATATCGTTTTAGATCGCTGTTACAAATGTAGCGCGATACAAACCGTCTCGAGGAACTGAAAATCCTTTTTGATCGCATGGCTAACAGCTGGTTCAATCGCTGAAATCCTTGCCGGACAAGGGTTTCAGCATAATAAATTTATGATGTCCAACCGCGCTGCCGATATCTTATTCTTATTGATCAAGTCGCTGGAGAAAGCCGAAAAAAGGCATTTTAAGCTCTATATAACCCGCAATTCAGGTAAGGCAGATTTAAAGATTGTAAAGTTGTTTGATGCTATAGAGCGCAGCAGCGAGTACGATGAAAAGGCGCTTCTTAAAAAACTACCAGGTCTCACCAAGCCGCGACTTGCCAACCTAAAAACTCACCTGTACAAAGAGATTTTGTCGAGTCTTCGGTTGCTTAAAAGTGCCGACAGTGTCGATTTGCAACTGACAGAATTATTCGACTTTGCCCATATACTCTATAAGAAAGGCCTCTTCTTACAAAGTCTGCGCTACATCGATAAAGCGAAAGAGACCGCACGATCCCAGCACAAGTACAATATTATTCCGCCATTATTGTCACTCGAAAAAAGGATTGAAAGCCTTCATATTACCCGGCACATTCAAGACCGCGCCGAAACCCTGGCGGCAGAAGTCAATAATGCTAACCTACATATCGACCGGGTGGGTCGTCTCTCTAATTTGTCACTTCGGCTCTTTAGTTGGTTTGTGCAACATGGGCATGCCCGTAACGAGGCCGATGAGCTGGGGGTCAAACAATTCTTTCAAGAAAACCTTCCGGCCGATGCTTGGCATTTGGAGGGCTTCTATGAGCGGCTTTACCTCTACCAAAGCATTACCTGGTACGCATTTATTAGACAGGATTTTTTGCAATACTACCGCTACAGCCAACGGTGGGTCGACCTGTTTACTCGTCAACCAGCTATGGTACGGGTAGAAACCGGGCATTACATCAAAGGAATTCATCAATTACTGAATGCGCATTTTGATCTTCGCAATCACCGCGCATTCAGCAAAACCCTTCGACTGTTCGAGTCGGTTGCTTCCCAAGAGCGTATTCGCAGCAATGATAATTTCAGGATTCAAAGTTTTATCTACCTCACTACGGCCCGCATCAACCAGCATTTTATGCTGGGGACATTTAAAGAAGGGGTAAAACGTATTCCAGAAATGAAAAAGGAATTGGGCAAGTACGATCTCTTTATCGACAGCCATCACGGGCTGGTGCTTCAGTATAAATTTGCCATGCTTTACTTTGGCAGCGGCGATTTTGGGCGTTGTATCGATTATTTGCAACCTATTATTCAAAGCCCCTCTCATTTACGTTACGACTTGCAGTGTTATGCTCGCCTGTTGCATCTAATTGCTCATTATGAATTGGGAAACGACGTGCTGATGGAATCGTTAACCAAGTCGGTCTATCGGTTTATGTCTAAGCTGCAAAATTTTACGGTGGTCGAAGAGGCTATGTTACGTTTCTTACGCCGCTCTATTATCCTTTCGCCTCGTGAGTTGATACCTGCTTTTGCTGAACTGCTCGATCAGATCAAGCATCTCGAGAAAAATCGTTTTCAGACTCGGGCCTTCGCATATCTAGATGTCATTTCATGGCTGGAAGCCAAATTATCGGGCCGGTCGCTCGAAAAGATAATTTACGAAAAGTATCTGCAGAGCCGACATCGCTAAGCTGGTTTTTCACTGTAACTTGCAAGCATGCAGGATTATCTCGGTGGATTAAACGAAAGACAGCGCGAGGCGGTGCTTCATCATAATGGTCCCTTGTTGGTCGTGGCCGGTGCAGGCAGCGGCAAAACAAAAGTGCTCACTACTCGTATCATTCATTTAATGGCAGCGCATGGGATCGATGCGTTTAACATATTAGCTCTAACGTTTACGAATAAGGCGGCCCGCGAAATGAAGGAACGGGTGGAACGAATTTTAGGGGATGGTGAAGCCCGCAATCTCTATATTGGTACTTTTCACTCGGTATTTGCAAGAATCCTTCGGTTTGAGGCTGAGAAGATCGGATATCCGAAGCATTTTACGATCTATGATACTGACGATAGTAAAAGTGTTGTTAAGGCGGTAATTAATGATCTTGATCTTGACGATAAGCATTACAAGCCCAATATTGTCTATAATCGAATTTCTGCGGCTAAAAATGCGTTGATCAGTCCTGCCGAGTACCGAAATGATTATGCACTGCAGCAAGAAGATGTACGGGCCGGTCGTCCTGCCATTGCACAGATCTATGAAAACTATGTGCAGCGTTGTTTTCGTAATGGGGCTATGGACTTTGATGATCTACTCTTAAAATTCTATCAATTGCTCAGTACGATACCGGAATGTCTCTCTCGGTATCAGCAGAAGTTCAAATATATTCTGATCGATGAGTACCAAGATACCAATCCGGCTCAGTACGAGATTATCAAATTGCTGGGTGCCATGCATGAGAATGTTTGTGTGGTGGGTGATGATGCGCAGAGTATCTATAGTTTTCGTGGCGCCACCATCGAGAACATCTTGCAGTTTCAGCGCGACTACGACCAAGTAAAAGTGGTCAAGCTAGAGCAGAATTATCGTAGTACTAGCCAGATATTGGCTGTTGCCAATCAAGTGATCAGTAACAATAAGAGCCAGATAGAAAAAGTATTATTCACCGAAAATCCGGCGGGAGAAAAAATTCAGTTGGTGCGTACCCTTACCGATAACGACGAGGGAAAATTCGTAGCTGATTCTATTCAGGAATTAAAATTACGGCATCATTACGCGAACCGCGATTTTGCCATTTTGTATCGCACCAATGCACAGAGCCGGGCCTTCGAGGAAGCCCTTCGACGCATGGCAATACCTTACACGATCTACGGGGGAATCAGCTTTTACCAGCGAAAAGAGGTGAAGGACCTGGTTGCTTATCTGCGCCTGATTGTGAATCCGCATGATGAGGAGGCCTTAAAACGAGTTATCAATTATCCCGCGCGCGGCATTGGTAAGACATCGCTCGATAAATTACTACTGGCGGCCAATGAAAAGAATTGCTCTTCGTGGGCAATATTACAAGAAGCGCGCAGTTACGGATTTCGGGCGGGTACCCTTACCGTGCTGGAAGAATTTGTGACCATGATCAAGAGTTTTGCCAGCATGCTCGAGAAGTCTAATGCCTATGACGTTGCCTTTTATGTAGGCAAACAAACCGGATTGGTAAAAGAACTATTCAACGATAAAAGTACCGAGGGAATACAGCGCTACGAGAATATTCAGGAATTACTTAACTCCATCAAAGAGTGGACAGAGAGTCCGGACAATGAAGATGGAGAGTTGGTCGATAAAAGTCTGGGGGCGTACTTACAGCAGATTACATTACTCACCGATGCCGATCAAAAAGATGCTGATGCCGATACGGTCAAGTTGATGACAATTCATGCGGCTAAGGGTCTGGAGTTCTCTTGTGTTTTTGCTGCCGGGCTAGAAGAGATGCTTTTCCCCAATGCCATGGCTATTAATACACGTGAGGAACTTGAAGAAGAACGAAGGCTTTTTTATGTGGTCATTACCCGGGCCAAAGAACGGTTATGGGTAAGCTATGCCAATACCCGGTACCGTTTTGGTCAATTGGTGCAAAATGAACCGAGTCGTTTTATCAATGAAATTCCCGAGACGCATCTCGATAAGCGTTATGCAGGTGGAACACCCAGTGGCCTTACCCGATCATCGGGCAGTGGACTTTTTTCAAGGGGGAGTTCGTACGGGCGTTCTGCTGCTTCTGATGCTAAACCAGCTTATTTTTCGCGTGGTTCATCTACGGTTAACAAAACTGGTGCAGCGACAGAAAAGAGAGAAACCCCTTCGTACGTGGGTCCTGCCAAGGCTTCGCCTAAAGTAGTGCCGCATACGCCCACCCAGAATTTTACGCCCAGCGATGCCTCGAAAATAGAAGTGGGCCAGCGGGTCGAACATGCCAAATTTGGTTTTGGGAATGTGATAAGTCTTGAGGGAGCTGCTCATAATCCGGTGGCGACAGTCCATTTCGAACATAACGGAGAAAAAAAGATCATGCTCAATTATGCGCGCCTGCGAATTGTCGATTGATAACTCTTTGATTTTTCTTTTTGGAATGAATGCCCCGCTCTGTACGCCATAAAAAAAGATCGAGTGAGCGGAATACGCTTTCGGCCAAGATGCGTAAACGGATTCGTACCGCGCTGGTGAGTCTCGTTGTTGTGGCTGTCTTGGGAACTAGCTTCTGGTTATACACGGAGTGGCGTCATTATCAGCGGGCCTTGCAGGCACGCTTTCCCGAGTTTGGCATTGTTATGCCTGCGCATCACTCTATTCATGGTATTGATGTATCGCGCTACCAGCGGTATATCAGTTGGCCGGCGGTTTCTTCTATGAAGGTGCTCGGCATTAAACTGGGTTTTTGTTTTATCAAAGCGACCCGTGGTACGGGACACACCGATCCCCTTTTTAGTAGAAATTGGAGAAGATCAAAACAGGCCGGGCTGGTCCGTGGAGCCTATCACTATTTTATTCCTACGCAGTCGGGGCTTGAGCAAGCGCGTCATTTTTTGCGGGTAGCTCGTTTTTCGAAGGGAGATTTACCTCCGGTACTGGATCTCGAAGAAGCAAAAGGGGTTTCTGTTTCGCAATTACGCAAAGAGGCCCTCGTTTGGCTGGCTACCGTCGAAAGCGCTACGGGTATTCGACCTATTCTCTATACGAGCGTAGGATTTTACCAGCAGTACCTGGGTAGAGCTTTTGATGTATATCCATTATGGGTGGCCCATTATTATCAGCCTCGCCAGCCCAGTATTCAAAGGGAGTGGAGTTTTTGGCAACACAGCGATGCGGGTCGTGTTAATGGTATTGAGGGTCCGGTCGACTTTAATGTGTTTAACGGTGATTCCTCTGCATTCCGTCGTATCTTGATCCCCTAATTCAATTGTATGGAGCAGGGTTGGGATTCGGAAGTCAGCGCTTTTTTTATTCGGATCGTCAATGCCATTGCCGTAACGGTCATTTGGATGCTTACGGCGTCTACGGTGGGGCTCTATGCCGGATTGGCCGTGCCAGGTCGCTATGCCACTTGGGTAACCGTACTCTTTTATGCGCTACTGGCTATTTCGTTCGCGGCACTCGTTCGTTATCTACGAAAGGCTTGGCAGAAAAATAATCATTAACTACTGTGGTCCGAAACAATGACCCATTGTCCGTTGAGTCGTCTTAGCAATAGGGTAAAATGCCCCTGTACGTTACCGATACTTCTTGTTAGATGCCACTTGCCAATCACTTGCGCATACTGCTTAGAAAGCAGTTGAACATGCAAGATCGTAAACTGTAATTTTCCCATGGCAGCTGTATCGGGGTATCCTTTTTTATAATTGGCCAGTGTATTGTTCCACCCATAGGTTACCCCAGACTTACCAATAAAACAGAGCGAGTCGTTCTTCCAGTAGCCTTGCATAAAACCCTCCAGATCGCCACGGTTCCAGGCAAGGGTTTGTTCATTGAGTAGTTTTTGAATTGATTGGTCGGCCTTTTGTGCTTCAGTCTTTGTTTGAATTGCTAAAAAAAGCAGCAGTAACAATGGTTTCATTGAAGAAAGATACGATTTGCTGCTAATGCCTGCAATCATCGGCATGTGCGTGGTTATGCGACCGGCAGCTGCGTACGTTTAGCAGGTGTGCATAGATGATGAGGGCTACGGCCGGGACCAGCAATAAAAGTTGATAATCCGGAAAGAGCTGTTTTAAAACCAAAAAACCTCCCCCCAATAAAAACAGCAGCCAAGGGGTCAGGCGATGATGATGTTTTTTGTAACCGTGATACATCGAGTAACTACCGATGATCAGGGCGAGCGCGATCATCCCTAATTCAAAACCAAGGTGGTGGATGATATTGACACCAAATAGTGGTAAACTGGTTAGTAATAAGGGCAGCAGTGCACAGTGAATGGCACAGATTACCGATGCACTAATACCCAGCCAATCCCAATTGATCCGATAACGCATGGGGCGAAATTACCGAAATAGCAACATAGTTGCAAAAATCTCCGATCCTGTGCGATCGGCAGGAAAGTGTTCCGTAATTTTATGCCTCAATTTTGTGGTATGTCGAAAAGAGGATGGATCTACCTGGTATTTTTTGTATCACTGGCATTGATCTTTTATGCTACGCTGGCCCTGGTTATTCCGGGGTACACAAAAAAAGGAGTGGCACCGGTCAGCTATGTGCGGCCTTTCCGGTTCGTAACCCAGGATAGCACTTTTTTTACGGAGCAGGACCTGACTGGAAAAGTGTATGTGGCCTCTTATTTTTTTACAACTTGCAAGGGCATCTGTCCTAAAATGAACTACCATCTGAATGAAGTGTACGAGGCGTTACATAAGGATCCCGATTTTAGAGTGCTCTCCCACACTTCCGATCCCGAAACGGACTCCGTGGTGCAGTTAAAGAAATATGCCGATTCACTGGGGGTAGACACCAAAAAATGGATCTTTTTGACCGGGCGTAAGGACAGCCTCTATTATGCAGCCCGTATCAGCTACACGATCGATGATCCGGCCAATAACCTGACCTCTATTGAGGATGATTTTTTACATACCCAGTTTTGGGCCCTGGTAGATCGAAATGGTGACGTAAAAAAGATCTATGACGGGTTAAAGGAATCAGAGGTAAAGCAACTGATCGCCGATGCCCGAAAACTACTGAGCGAGAAGAACTAATTTTATTGCATTATGCCCCGTGTTACCGTTGCTACAGAAAGGAAAGTGACAGACCTGCTCAAACGGCAGACGCTGAGTGTTACCGAGAGCCGTAAGCGCATTCTGCAACTTTTTCTGGATCAGCCCGGCGCTCTCTCTCATGGGGATATCGAAAAAAAAGCTGGCGAAGTGTTCGATCGGGTAACGATCTACCGGACGCTTCAGACCTTTGTGGACCGCGGGCTTATTCATACCATACCTTCCGCAGACAATGCGGTTCGTTACGCTTTATGCAAAGACGAATGTGGCGATGGGCATCATCGTCATGAGCATATCCATTTTGTATGCACTCAGTGCGAGCAAACCTTCTGTCTCGACGAAGTGGTAACACCGGTCATTCGTCTACCAAAAGGCTATTCGACCGATCAGATAGAGATCTTGGTACAAGGAAAATGTAAGCAATGCACGGCGGCGATGCGTCGCTGACCGGCGTCATTGTACTACCCAAAATACCTCGATAGCTTACCGGAAATATCTTTTTCTGGTATGAAGAAATTCAGTTTACTTTTTTTGTTGGCAGGATTGATTGTACTGCTAGCCGCCTGTTCTACAGCCTCTCGCATAACTAGTTCGTGGTCGCCTCGACCTACTATTCCGGTTCTTTTTAAGAAAGTGATCGTACTGGGGTTGATCCATGACAGAGACCGCACTTTACGAGAGCATATGGAGCAATCGCTCGCGGATCATCTTCGTTCACGGGGCCAAGAAGCAGTATGTGCTTGCGAGCTGTATGGCCCCAAAGAGTTCGATCAGTTGACCGAAAAGGAGGCGCTAGCGAAGTTGTCTAACTCGGGCATAGATGGCGTTTTGACGATTGTATTACTCGATAAGGAGCGTGAGCGTTACTATGTACCGGGGCAAATGCAGTTTACTCCCTATGGGTTCTATTACGATCGTTTCTGGGGCTATTCCCGCACCCTTTACGGTCGTATCTATTCGCCGGGGTATTATACGACTAACACGCGTTATTTCTGGGAGAGCAACCTCTATGATCTTTCGGATGGCAAATTGATCTATTCGGCCCAAAGCCAAAGTTTTGATCCCTCTTCTTCGGATGTACTGGGTAAGGAGTATGGCAAGTTGATAGTCGACGATATTGTCGGTAAAGGAATCATTGCCGTTTCTTCCACACCCAGTAAAGACCTTTGACATCGGTGGTCCATTCTTTAAACCAAGCTACCAGCACAATCTCTTCGATCAGCTCGAGCATTGTAACAATAACGGCCGTGTAGAATAGCGGATAGTGGATGGTATCAAAAAACCAGAAGGTCATTAAGAAAAGTCCTTGCGCAAAGGCGGCCAGCTTGGCCAGCCGAGTATGAAAGCTGGAGATTCGCTTGTAGCGAATTAGGGCGTATACTGTCTGTATCAAAAACAATAACATTAATGGGAGCAGCCAGCCCCATTTTTCGGTCAACAATTCGGGCCTGATCATAAGCAATCCTGTGGTTGTGACTAGCACGGTCAGGTCATCTCCAATAGAATCCAGTCGGGCACCAAACGCACTATTGACTTGAAATAATCGAGCGAGTACCCCATCGATCATGTCGGTAAAAAAACTAAGTCCAACCATCCACTTAAACCATGTGGGTGGCCCACTCAGCAGTAGGCCCAGTAAAACTGGGGCGGCCAATACACGGTATAAAGTGATGCCGTTAATTGCATAATATGCCAAGGACATTTTCTTCATTCAATAACGGGAGATTGGTTAACAGGACTGGTTGAGCGAAGCATGGACATGACTTCTTGATCTGTAACCTGTGTAAATTCTCTATAAAATCTTCCTACGCCGATAAAGGGGTCGGGATAATAACAACAAATCAGCTCATCTACCAGTGGCTTTAGTTTGGTAGCTGCTTCTTTTGAACAAACGGGAACAGCTACGATCAGCGCTGCTGGTTGCTGTTTTCGGATAGCGCGAATGGCTGCCAGCATAGTACGACCTGTGGCGATGCCATCATCGGTAATAATCACTTTTTTTTGTAGAACGGAAAAGGGCTTTTCGCGGCCCGTTAATCTTGTATAGCGTTCATTGAGCTCTTGCTTGATCTTTTTTTGTTGCAGCGTGAGGTATTCCTGTTGAACCCCACTGTCCGAGTCAATGACGGTCTCATTTTCGCACACCGCACCAATGGCGTACTCGGGGTCTCCGGGATAACCAATCTTTTTGGCCATCAACAGGTCTATGGGTGCCCGTAATAAGTTGGCTAATACATACCCAATAGGAACACCTCCTCGAGGGATGGCCAACACAATGGTTTGCGGCCCTTTATGTGTGGAGACGCGTTTGGCTAATTGGATAGCCGCGTCGTTTCTGTTAATAAAGTACATAGCTGCCGAAGACAAGATAGCCATACGGACCATTCAGAAAGCTGATAGATACGTAGTACCAGCATGATCTTGCTCAGCGGGGGGCAGTGCCTATGAGATCTCGGATTACTACCGAGGCAGCGACGGCTCCAAAAGTGGCGGGCAAATAAGAAATGGTACCGTAGGCTGATTTTTTAAAATTGCTTCCGTCTGTAAGCATCAGACTTTCTTTGCGAGGTTTCTCCGGAGAGAAAACTACTTTTATGCCTCTTCTAATACCATACTTGTGCTTGAGTTGCTTGCGTATCTGCTGCGCAAATGGACAGTTGTAGGTCTTGGCAATATCGACTACCTGTAACTGGGTAGGGTCTAGTTTGGCGCCTGCCCCCATGCTGCTAACCAAGGCTATGCCACTGTCAAATGCCATTTTGATGAAGGTGAGTTTTGGCGTAACGCTGTCTATAGCATCAATGATATAATCAGGTTGTTGGGCTAATTGCGTGGCTACCATTTCTGGAGTTACAAAGGAGGTTACCACCCGTAGATCTAACTCGGGATTGATAGCAAGTAACCGCTCTTGCATAAGGGTGGCCTTGGGCATTCCATGGGTGGTAAAAAGAGCCGGCAACTGTCGGTTTCTATTGGAGGGATCGACTGTGTCTCCGTCAATAATAGTCATTTTCCCTATGCCGCTACGCGCAATGAACTCTGCCGCATAGGAGCCCACACCCCCTAGGCCCACCACCATAACATGTGCATTATTCAGGTGTCTAACAGCTGTTTCTCCTATGAGCAAAGAGGTGCGGGAGAGCCACGAAATATCCATAGTGCAAAACAAGGGAATTGTTGGCAGTTTGGAGAAATCCCCATCGGTGGATAGAAAAAAATTAGCAGAGAAGTTGCCGTGCAGCAAAAAAATCTATATTTGATACCGGAAAAGCTCTTTACCCATTAACATTCTAAATTTAGAAAAATGGCAACCAAGAAAAAAGCGGCAAAAAAAGCTGCTAAAAAGCCTGCTAAGAAAGCTGCTAAAA
>CANGYW010000057.1 GCA_947458335.1 Chitinophagaceae bacterium
TATTTGATACCGGAAAAGCTCTTTACCCATTAACATTCTAAATTTAGAAAAATGGCAACCAAGAAAAAAGCGGCAAAAAAAGCTGCTAAAAAGCCTGCTAAGAAAGCTGCTAAAAAAGTAGCCAAGAAAGCAGCAAAGAAGAAGCCTGCTAAAAAAGCAGCAAAGAAAAAACCTGCTAAGAAAAAGTCTGCTCGTAAGCCAAATGCGGCTTTCATGAAAGCAATGACTCCCAGCGCCGCTCTGGCCGCTGTAGTAGGACCTAAGGCCCTCGCTCGTACTGAGGCTGTCAAGAAGATTTGGGGTTACATCAAAGCCAACAAACTTCAAGACAACAAGAACAGACGTATGGTTAACACCGATGCAAAGCTGAAAGCTGTGTTCGGTAACAAAGGCCAAGTGTCTATGTTCGAAATTGCTAAGTACCTCGGTAAGAACCTGAGCTAAACCTAGCAAACACTGAACTTGTAAAAGCTATCCTTTGGGATAGCTTTTTTTATGCTTGCTCTGCGGGTAGCCGAAGTGTAAAACAGCTCCCTTGTCCGGATGGATTATTTTTTACAGTGAGTTGCCCATGGTTGAGTTGTGCGAACTCCAAACAAATGCGCAATCCTATACCTGTTCCCTCTTCTCCGGCGGTTCCCATTTTCGAGATCATAGGATCATAACGACTGAGTTGATCCAGCATCTCTTGGCTCATACCCTCACCTCTATCGCAAACGGTCATTACACAGCGCCCCTCCTCGTTGTGTGTTGCTACTTGCAGAGTGGTGCTAGGCGGGCTGTATTTGATAGCATTGTGAACAAGGTTACGAACGATAAAATTAAATTGATCTCGATCTGCCCAAGCCATAGTCTGGCCAACTTCGGCATAGTGTACTGTTAGCTTTTTTTCAGCAGCCATCTTTTCGTAGAGGCGTATAATCTCTTTGAGTATTTCGTTTACTACTAATAATTGGGGCTGGGTACTGGCCTTTTTCATTTGTAGTTTAGCCCATACAATGAGGTTGTCGGCCATTTTGGTTGTACTATCTAGCTGTTGCTCTAGCTCGGCCGCAAATTGCAGTAACTGCCCCCGCTCAATCTGTTCGCCCCCTTTTTGGAGCAACCCGACATAACTTTTTAGTCCTTGTAATGGAGCCTTAATATCATGAGACAATATACTCAGGAACTTATTTTTGAGTGCATTTAGTTCTTCGAGTTGTAGATTTTGCTGCCGTACCATAGCTCGCTGTTGGGTTAGCAAAAGGTTGGCTTTTCTAAGCATAACTACGTTGTAGGCTAAAATCACCGCTAAGATCAAGACACTAATCAAAAAGATGGCTGTCATGCGGGTACGGCTGTTCTTTTCTTCGATTAACTTTTTTTGATTCAGGGTTTTTTCTTGTAACTCAGAAGATATTTGCTCCAATGAATCGACCCGTAGCATGGTTTCCGTAAAGCGGAACATTACTTCGGTTTTTAAGTTGTTTAGCTCGGTATTAGTATTGCGATAGTCTACTAAGGTTTGACGAAGGCCCAGCAGCGAGCCGCTTTTTATTTGAATTTCTATGATCGATTCGTAAAGTGGTTGCACATAATTAAAGAGTCGGTTTTCTTTTACTATTCGAAGGGCTTTTTGTAATTGGAATAGCGCTTGCTGCTCTTGATTTTTTTCAGATGAAAGTTTTGCCAGCTTTACTAACGCATCGACGGTGGCCACTTTTTGAGAGCCACCTTCTAGTTGATCAGATACCTCCAGTGTTTTTTGATACCAATAGGCCGCTGCGGCTTTATCGGCTTGCGCGAGTTTGATATTCCCCATTACCCGATAGCAGGCCGACAATACAGTAAGATTGTGTAGCGAATCGTTGAGGGTAATGGCGCGCTGAGTTAGTCCTATTGCCCTAGTATAGTCTTGCCGATTAAAATAAGTTTCTCCCAGGTTGTGGGTGGTAACGCCAATACGTTCTGCAATTCCCTGTCGCGAAAAAAAATCAAAGGCCTTCTGGTGATAATAAAGCTCCTGGTCGCGTTTCTGCAACCTACGGTACAGATGACCCAGCGAAATATAACACCCTGCAATTCCTGTAGAGTCTTTAAGGCTACGAAAGATCTGCAGCGAACGTTGCAGGTTTTTCATACAGAGATAAAGCCTCTCTTCTGTAAGCAATGAGCTGGCAATTCCCCGCAGCGCATACGCTACCCCTCTAGGATAATCTCCCTCTTGGCTAAGTTGCAGCGCCCGATAGGAGAGGTCAGTGGCTCGCAGCGGATTTACATACGAAAGATCTCTTGCCAATCCGTTAAGCCGATCTACTTTGGCCGCAATTGGCATATCCGATCTGCTTAGAAACTGTTCTAAGGTGTCTTGCCCACACATAACGCTAGCGTAAGTAAATAAGATCAAGAAGGCGGCGATTGTTTTTTTCATGTGGTGGAGCGTGGCTTCAGGTAGCCTGCTGTATAATAAAAAGTGGTTAGCTAATTGGAAGTTGAATGAGGGTCTTACTTCCTTTGCCGGGTGTAGCGGTAATATGAACAGATCCTTTGTAAAAAGCGACTCTTGATTTAATCGACTCGAGCCCTACTCCTTTTTTCACAAGTGTGGGGTCAAATCCGTTACCGTCATCGCTATATTCCAAAAAGAATTGCTTTTGATTAAAATAAAGTCGAATTCCGATCTTGGCCGCATGAGCGTGTTTGAAGGTGTTCGACAATAACTCTTGCAAAATCCGATATACCACGATCTTTTTGTCCATCGTTAAATTATAATCTTCGGTTTGCCGGTATATGTCCAATTCAAACGCTGTATTTTCTAAATTGGAATAACTATCCACTAGTTCTTTGATGGCGTCTCGTAGCCCCAGATCCCGCAGTGCAGGGGGGGCCAAGGTTCTGGAAAGTGACCGTACTTGTTCTAACGCGCTACGCGCTGATTTTTCTAATTGTGCCAGCTCGGCTTCATTGAAGGCTTTTTTTATTTTAACTACGCCTAGCTGCATGCTCAAAAAGGCCAATAATTGCCCGACTCCATCATGCAAGTCACGACCGATCTGAACGCGCTGCTCCTCTTCTGCCTGTAACTTGGCTTCTATTAATTCTTTTTCTTTGGTGATTTTATTCTCGAGCAAGGTTCTCTCCATAGCTCTGATGTTAGTTACATCCCAGTGGATGCCGACCGATCCTTTTACCCTGCCCTTAGTATCGAATAAGGGTGTTCCGCTGATAATGACTGTCGCCAGCGTGCCATTCTTTTTTTTGAATTGAATCTCATATCCCGAATCAGTTCCCTGCTGTCGAATCAGTTCCTGCTGTTTTAAGATCTTCTCGCTTTCTTTATCAGCACAGAACAGACGTCTGGCCTTTTTTCCTATTAGTTCCCCGATATCATAGCCACTCATAGCCAAAAAAGCTTCGTTGGCGTAACGGATCTTTTCTTGGTTGTCTACCTCAAGAACCCCGAGTTGCATATTCTCGAACAGCTTTTTGTATTTTTCCTCACTCGCCTTAAGTAACGAGAACGCGCTTTCCATGCCTAGCTTGTACTGGTATTCCTTACTGAGGTCAAAAGCGGCACCGATATAACCAATAAACTGACCACTGGGCAAGATTCGTGGAATGGCCTCGATGGCCAGGTATCGTTTCTCCTTGTATCGATCGGTGATTAATACCTCGAAGTGAAGGGGAAGCCGCTGTTCTTTTTGCTGGTCCCACTCGGAAAAAATGCGCACTTTGTCGGTTGGATTAATAATGGGTCCAAAATCGGCCAGCCGCAAAGCCTGTCCTTTTTTTATATCGAAAAAGGAGTAGGATTTATCATTGAAGTAGGTAATATTATCTTCTTCGTCTGTTACCCAGATCATAATGGGTAAGCTGTCTGTGATACTTTTAAATCGTTTTTCGCTCTCCGCAATATATTCTTTGAAAAACTCTGCTTCGCTAATATCGGTAATTGCACCAGACCATACTTCCTGATCGGATAGTATATCGTATTTGATGATTATTTCTTCTTGAAGTGAGAGGATTTTTCCAGAGCGGGGATGTTGGTATTGATACCTAAATTGAATCCTTTTATTTTTTTGTAATCGTTCTATACAGCCCTCGTAGTGTGTGAGAGAATCAACTACTACACCATTTTTCTTTTCTGCAAGCGGAAAGAGGGTTTGGTATGGTGAGAATCCCAGCACCTTTTCCCAGCGAGGCGAAAAAAAATTCTTTTCGGTCCGCTGGGGGTAAATCATGTAGTGAATCGTGTCGTTGATCTCTAGCAGGGTGTTGAGATGAAACCGGGCCTCATATAGCTCCTGCTCGAGCTTTTTCTTTTGCTGCGCCAATAACCGCGAAGTGTTCTTGAGCTTGGAAATCGCTGTCTGCTGAAGACTACGGCTTTTTAAGGAAGGTGATTTAGGGCGGGGCATCAGTGAAAACGCTTGGCCCTTAAAAATAACTCAAATCCGCTGCCACCTTTAGGTTTTTCTATTTTTTCTCCATGTATTTAGGGCCAACCGTATTGCCTGGTTAATTGTGTTCTCTATTTTTTGCCCGGTCAGTTGCCCCAGTTTTTCTCCGAGGGCGGCTGTTGCAACTTGTAGCAGTCCAGTTAGCCAATCGGGAGAGGTCGATTTATCGCCGGTTACCCGGTCAAAGGTCTGTTGCAGCAGTATTCTGCCAGCCACTGATAGTTTGAGATCGTTCCAATCTTGTCGTATAGATTTCTCTTGCTCCATTCGCTGCAGCCGGAGACGCATTTTTTCGTACTCCAGTTCATGGAGTGTTCTAATGCGTTTCATCGTTGTTATCATTGAAAAAAACAGCTAGCAGTAAATTCATGATGGGAATCCGCAACCACCGATCTCGGGTTTGCCATCCAATCAATGCCAAGATCAGCACCATGCCGGCGGTAATAAAGAATCCCAGCCAATAACTGTTTAGCCATTCTCCTATTAATAAAGCAACGCCTACCATCAGTAGTGTTAAAAAAAGAAAGAACATCAATGCAGCTAGTAGCACAGCCACCACAACGGCAATTACCTTGGCCGTTTTTTCGGCCATGGCTAATTTTAACTCAGACAGTCGGGTATTGAGATAGTTTTTTAACTTCTCTACAAGGGCCTCAATTCGGTGGAGCTCTTCGGACATAAGCGGTTTTAAAAGGGTGGTTTTTTGGGGAGGTGCGTACGCAAATCTCAGATCAACTCATCTACCTGGCCATCGGCTTTACTGAATTGCTCGGCCATCTTTTGTTTGCCCCAAGAGAGTTTTTCGCTGAGCTGGGTTTTGAGCCTGGTCCCATCTTCTTTTAGCTTTTCGCGCGTCTCTTTTCCTTTACGGGGTGCAAAAAGTATACCTAACAATCCACCTATCGCTAGTCCTGCCCCAAGGGCTACTAATACTTTTGTAATATTTTTCATGTTGTAATCCTTTAGTTTTTTGTTTGATGATACTAAGCTACTTTATATTTTGTCGCGATTCAATGATGCATTTCAGCTGTGTTACTGATATCTCTCAGCGTACAGCGGCTCGAGATCCGTACTCGTCTTGAAAAAAGGGGCACTGCGAGCCGGCACTCCCACAAAACTTATTTTATATATAAAACATTGATAATCAATATAAAATTTATATAAACCGTTTAATTGAACAACGGGTTTACAACCTTTTTGCGCAGGGATTGTAATTATGGCATGAATGCGTTTACTATAAAGGACTTGGAGAATCTGACGGGCATCAAAGCGCACACGATTCGCATCTGGGAACAGCGTTATAATTTCCTAAAACCCCAGCGAACCGAGACAAACATTCGATACTATACGAACGAAGAGCTCAAGACCGTGCTCAATATTGCTTTACTCAATAAATACGGGTATAAGATCTCGCATATCGACCGGATGGATGCGGCCGAGATGCAACAACGCATTCTGCAACTCACCGATACACAAGCGGTGCAAGAGCGAAACGTGAACGAATTGGTTCAGGAAATGATCGACCTAAAGGTTGATCAGATTGATCGGGTGCTTGGGGAGCATTTTGAGCAAAAAGGAGTAGAGCGCACCGTCCTTAAACTGATATTTCCTTTTTTGGAGAAGATCGGTATTCTATGGCTAACCGGACATATTAATCCTGCGCAAGAGCACTTGGTCACCAATGTAATTAGACAAAAATTATTGGTGGCTCTCGATCGTACTCCGTTGCCGGTAAATTCCAAGCAGTTGGTGATGCTGTTTTTGCCGGAAGGGGAGTATCACGAACTAGGGTTGCTGTTTTTGAACTATTTGATGAAGAGCCGGGGTATCGCTACAATTTACCTCGGAGCCAATGTGCCCATTAAGGATGTAGCCTATGTGGTCCGACTCAAACAACCCGCCATTATCTTCTCTCATCTTACCTCTACAGCCTCTAACTTTTCGATGGAAAAGTTTCTAAATAAGATCTCGTTGCATTTTGCCGGTACGCCCACGGTAGTATCAGGCTCGCAGACGTTGTATTACAAAAAAGCAATTCCATCGGGGGTTAGTTTCAAACAGTCCCTCTCGGAGGTAATGGATTTGATCACAGAAATCAGTTTAAAGAATTGATCACCCTGTCGCTTGCTAGGTAATTAGGGCGCCAATCGTTCGATCTTCCACGTATCGTTTTGCTGCAAGCTGTATCGTATTCTGTCGTGCATTCTGCTGGGTCTTCCTTGCCAAAATTCAATGCTGTCCGGAATTACTACAAAACCACCCCAATGTGGAGGACGAGGAATAGGGCTATTGTTGTAAGTGGACTGTATCTTTTCGAAATTTTCGTGTAACCATTGCTGGCTTTCTATTACTTGACTTTGTGGCGAGGCCCACGCTCCGATCTTGCTGCCTTCGGGTCTGCTGCTAAAATATGCGTCACTCTCGGCTTCCGAAATTTTTTCGGCCTTTCCTCTGATCCGAACCTGACGTTCGAGCTCTTTCCAAAAAAAAAGCAGGGAGCAATTTGAATGGTGTTGTAGTTGGATGCCTTTATCGCTTTGATAGTTTGTAAAAAAAACGAACCCTTTAGCACTGTATCCTTTTAGTAAAACAATCCTTGACTCAGGGATACCCTGTTCGTTGAGGGTAGAAAGTGCCATAGCATTTACCTCGTCGATCTTTGATTCTAAGGCCTGATTCCACCAGCGGGTAAATTGCTCAATGGGAAAGGCCTCCACATCATTTTCGGAAAGGGCGTTAAGCGTATAGTCTTTTCTAAGCGCAGCAATATCAGAGGTCATGACAGGTGTTTACCAATCAAAGATACTAAGGCATCTCTATTGCGCGGTAAGTCCGCCGTCTGCCGTAAACTCAGACCCGGTGCAATAACTCGATTCATCGCTGGCCAGATAAAGTGCCAGTTGGGCGATCTCGACCGGCTCTCCGATTCTTCCCATAGGAATGTCTGCCGTAATCTGATCGATCATGTCCGTCATGGCATCATTGATGACCATGGGGGTTCTAATTACTCCGGGATGAATGGAGTTAACCCGGATGCCGTCTTTGGCCAATTCGAGTGCTGCGGTCTTGGTCATGCCCCGTAGTGCATACTTTGAAGCTACATAAGCGATGCAATTGGTAAAGCCTACCAGGCCTGCAATCGATGAGATATTGATGATTGAACCGCTGCGATGCTTTGTCATAGAGGGTAATATGGCCTCGATACCCAAAAAAGGACCAGTGGTATTGATCTGTAAGATTCTTTCAAACTCTTCTTGTGAGGTTTGGCGAAGAGGTTTGTTGAGCACCACGCCTGCATTATTGACTAAAATCGAAATTGGCCCCATTCGCGCTTCGCCCACGCTCACCGCCAGTTTCCAAGCACTGGCCAGGGTAACATCGTGATGAATAAAAAGACATTTATTACCAAGTGCAGCAGCCGTCAATTCTCCCTCTGCTTGTAAGATATCGGTAATGATAACAGAAGCTCCCTCTTGGACGAATAATTTGGCAATGGCGGCTCCAATGCCTCTGGCTCCTCCGGTTATAAGGGCAGTTCGGTTTGTGAGTCTATTCATCGGAAGTATTCCTTTTCCGACAAGGTAGTTCGCTAGGTGATCTAAGAGACTGATTTTAGTGCGTCCTGTAACTGATCTTGCTCAGGCGGTGGGCCGAGGCCTTGGTGATAAACTAATAATTGATGACTTGCTCTTCGATATGTTCAGGGATACTTCTGAAGGCATATTCCTGATTGCGCAGTTGCGGTTCGAACCCTGCTTCGCGAATGGCCTCTTGAATAGTCTTATAGGTAAATCGATGGGGCGCCCCTGCCGCACTCACTACATTTTCTTCGATCATAATAGAACCATAGTCGTTAGCTCCTGCATGCAAACAAACTCCTGCTGTTTCTTTTCCGACCGTTAGCCAACTGGCTTGGATATTTATGATATTGGGCAGCATAAGCCTGCTAATCGCGATCATACGAATATACTCTTCGCGGGTGGTAAGATTTTGTACGCCTCTTACCTCTGCCAGCAGCGTATCGACATCTTGAAAGGTCCAGGGAATAAATGCTAAAAATCCTTGGGAGTCCGCTGGTTTTTTTGCTTGCACCTCGCGCAACTTAATCAAATGCTCAAACCGCTCTTCGATGGTTTCCACATGACCAAACATCATGGTAGCCGAAGTAGGTATATACAATTTATGAGCTTCGTGCATTACATCGAGCCATTCCTGCGCACCGCATTTGCCATTGGAGACAAGGCGGCGAACTCGATCGACTAAGATCTCGGCCCCGGCCCCGGGCAATGAATCCATACCGGCGGCTTTGAGTGCTTTGAGTACTTCGTGATGCGTGCTCTTTTCGAGTTTAGTAATATGGGCTACTTCGGGGGGCCCTAGTGCATGTAGTCGAATGTCTGGGAATTCGCTTTTAATCTGACGAAATAGGTCTACATAGAATTGTAGGCCCAGCTCAGGGTGGTGCCCTCCTTGTAACAATAACTGATCGCCGCCATAGCGGATGGTCTCGCGGATCTTTTCGCGGTAGGTATCCATGGTGGTGATATACGCCTCCGGATGGCCTGGAATGCGATAGAAATTGCAAAACTTGCAGTTAGCGATACAAACGTTGGTGGTGTTTACATTACGGTCAATCTGCCAAGTGACTTTTCCGTGGGGAACCTGTTTTTTTCTAAGCTCGTCTGCCACCCACATCAATTCGGCCAGTGGGGCCTCGTTAAAAAGCCAAATACCCTCTTCTTTCGATAAAAATTCAAATTGAAGGGCCTTTTGTAGTACTTGATCGATCTGCATGCGACAAAGGTATTACTAGATAACAACAATCAGGTATCGGTTGTTGACTCATACGGGGTTACCTTTGCCTTTTAGTATGATTCAATTCGATCGGTTTACACTCTCTAACGGATTACGGGTGCTAGTACATCCCGATTCCTCTACTCCCATGGCTGTTGTCAATGTGCTGTACAATGTCGGCGCCCGCGACGAAGATCCCCAGCATACCGGCTTTGCGCACTTATTCGAGCATTTGATGTTTGGAGGTTCCCTGCATATTCCGGACTACGATGAACCCTTGCAAATGGCCGGAGGAGAGAATAATGCTTACACAACTAACGATCTGACCAACTACTATATTCAGTTACCCGCCGATAATCTCGAAACGGCCTTTTGGCTCGAGAGCGACCGGATGTTATCACTTGCTTTTTCTGAAAAAAGCCTCGCGACGCAGCGCAAAGTGGTATGTGAGGAGTTCAAAGAAAATTATCTCAACAAGCCCTATGGTGATACCTGGCACAAGATGCGTGAGCTGGCCTATCAGGTACATCCCTACCGCTGGATGACTATTGGCAAAGAATTATCGCATATCGAGAAGGCTACTCTGGCGCAGGTAAAATCTTTTTTCTTTAAGCACTACACCCCCTGTAATGCGATCTTGGTAGTGGCAGGAGCTGTCGATACGACGTACGTAAAGCGGTTAGCCGAAAAATGGTTTGGTGATATCCCTTCGGGATTACGTTATGAACGCTCTCTTCCTGCCGAACCGGTGCAAACCGCTGCACGCCGTTTAACTATTGAGGCGCCGGTACCCCTCGATATGCTCTGCAAGACCTGGCATATGGGAGCACGGCAAGATCTCTCTTATCATGCCACCGATCTGCTCACTGATATTTTAGGCGGCGGTGCTTCTTCGCGATTATATCATGCCCTTGTTAAGGAGCAGCAGCTCTTTAGCAGTATCGATTGTTATCATTTTGCCAGCAGCGATCCCGGATTGCTTACGATCGAGGGAAAATTGGTCAAGGGAGTTTCTATCGAAAAAGCGGAGAACGCTTTACAGGAGCAACTCCAAAAAGTAAAGGATGATCTTATAAGTGAGTCTGAGCTGCAGAAAGTAAAAAATAAAACGGAGAGCATGATCGCATTCGAAGATATGAGCGTGATGAGCCGGGCCGCCAGTTTGGCTTATTACGAATTACTGGGCGACGCCAGCGATATGAATAAAGAGCTTGGCAAGTACGAGGCGGTTACGGCCGAGTCTATTCGCGAACAAGCTCGTACTATTTGTAGAGAAGAAAACTCAAATACGCTCTATTATCTGGCCTCGAACTAAACCCTCGAACCAAACTTCTATGTTGAACAGAACCCAGGCTCCTCCTATTGTTGATGCGGTTGCTTACCAGCTTCACTTAAAGCCGGTAGAGCGTGCTACCCTCGATAATGGCACGCCTGTCTATATGATTGATGCAGGGGCAGAAGATGTTTTACAACTGGAATGGGTGTATCCGGCAGGTAATAGTTACGAAACACAAAACCTGGTGGCCGCAACTGTCAATTTTTTATTGCGTAACGGCACAAGTAACAAAACAGCGTTGCAAATAAACGAGGCTGTCGATTATTATGGGGCTTATTTAAATCGCAGCTGTTTTAACGAACAGGCCTTGATGACCTTGCATTCCATGAATAAGCATGTGGATGTACTGCTGCCGATAGTCAGAGAATTGTTGACCGATTCTGTACTCCCCGAAGATGAGTTGCAGTTGTATCGACAAAACATGAAACAACGCCTCGAGGTTAATCTTCGCAAAGCTGATTTTGTAGCAGGTCGTTTAATCGACACCTATTTATTTGGCAGTGATCATCCTTATGGAAAATTCAGCTCGGACGCTGCTTTTGATGCTTTGGAGCGGTCTGTGCTGCTAAAATTCTATGAATCGCATTACCGCCAAGCGCAACCTATGTTATTCGTGGCGGGTAAGATCCCCAAAGGCTTACTCTCACAACTTAACCGATACTTTGGTGATCTGCCCGGATCTCAGCTGGACTGTCCCTTGCATCCACTTGTGCCCGCCATCCAAAAAAAATATCGAATCAACAACGATCCCCAGGGGGTGCAAGGCGCTATTCGAATGGCGCGCCCTTTTCCAAACAGACATCATCCCGATTTTATTCCTGCGCAGCTGCTCAATGCAGTATTCGGTGGGTTCTTTGGTTCTCGGTTGATGAGTAATATTCGTGAAGACAAGGGGTATACCTATGGCATTCACAGTTATCTTTTGAATTTACAACAAGAGAGCGCATGGATGATTAGTACCGAAGCGGGAACAGAGGTGACCGAGGCAACGCTCGCAGAAGTATATCGCGAAATGGAGCGCTTACGCAATGAGCCCATAGGAGA
>CANGYW010000058.1 GCA_947458335.1 Chitinophagaceae bacterium
ATTGCAAACACTAGTTATGAGCTCTTCGAGTTGGACAGTATTGAGCAACTTTCCTCGTTGTTGCAAGAGCGATCCGATCTAAGGGGTCTTAACGTGACCATCCCTTATAAGCAAGCTGTATTAAAGTACTTGGCCGAAAGCCATATTCCTAACGAGTTGGGGGCGTGTAATTGTATTCGTATAGAAGGGGGATGCTGTATTGGGTACAATACCGATTGGGTAGGGTTTGAACGCTCCCTACGCCCGTTATTGGAGCCTCGCTACAGGGCTGCAATGGTATTGGGAACTGGGGGCGCCTCTTTGGCTGTTACGTATGTGCTACGCAAACTGGGGATTCCCTTTACGCAAGTGGGTAGAACGCTCTCATCAAAAGCCGCGGTAACCTATACACAACTATCCGCAGCCGATGTGCTGTCACATCAACTTATCATTAATACCACGCCGCTGGGTACTTATCCCGATATTGCCTCATTACCTGACCTGCCTTACCAGGCCTTGGGAGCAGGGCATCTGTTGTACGACTTGGTCTATAATCCTTCGATAAGTGCATTCTTGCAGCAGGGAATTAAGGTTGGCGCCCGCATTAAGAACGGAGAGGAAATGTTGCGGTTACAGGCCGAAGAAAGCTGGAAGATCTGGAACCAGTAAATAAGTTATGGGGTCTGTTTCGACAGTTGTTGCATGGCCTTTTCTGATAAGGACACAACCTTTTTCTTTGCGTAGTCATAGCAAACCATAGTGGTAATGGCCAAAACGGCAAGGGTGGGTGTGCCATCGATAATCGTCTCTAGTTTGTAGAAAAGATCGAATCCTTTACTGGTAAAATTGGTGGCTTGTACAGCGGCCCGCAGGGGATAACCGTAGTGCAGTTCGCAGCGCAATTCCACCTGTGCTTTGGTAAGAATCAGCCCGGCTTCTTCAAAGGCTAATTCGCTGAATCCGCTAGCCGCCAAAAATTGTACCCTAGCCTCTTGCAGCAGGGCCAAGATGCGATCGTTGCCCACATGTCCGCCATAATTAAGGTCGGTAATGCGCAGCGGTATATCGCAATAAAACGAGAATTGTTCGGGCAGTTGCGATTTGAGCGAAGACATGGGTGTGGTTAATTAGATAGTAAATAGTGTTTAAGTTGATCGAAGGCTTTTCGGCGATGGCTGTAAAAATTTTTTTCTTCGAGTTCCATTTCTGCAAAACAGCGGGTCGCTCCCTCGGGAATAAAGATCGGGTCGTACCCGAATCCCTTTTTTCCGGATATCTGTTCGGCGATACGACCTTTGCAGATACCTTCAAAGAAAAGTTCTTTTTCTTTTTCTATCAGTGATATAACGGTTCTAAATTGGGCGGTCCTGTTTGTTTGTGCGTTGAGCGAGTAGAGTAGTTTGGTCATGTGTTGCTCAGGGGTTGCTGCAGGTCCGGCATAGCGGGCCGTATGTACACCAGGGGCACCAAAGAGGGCCTCTACTTCTAACCCGGTGTCTTCACTAAAACAATCAGATCCGGTAAGCCGATAGATTGTCTTTGATTTTTCGAGCGCATTTTCCCACAGGGTATCATGAGGTTCATCGATGGTTATATCGATGCCTGCTTCTTTAAGGGTAATCAGCCTAAAGGAGTTGTTAAGTAGCGATTGCACTTCTTGAATCTTGTGCGGATTGTTGGTGGCGAAGATCAAAGAGGTAGAATGCATAACAAAAGGCTCAGAGATTGAAAAGTCTTTTTAGCGATGCCCAACATTGTTTTCTCTCTTCGGTGTCTCCGGCCAGCTGCAAGAGGGCAGGAGCATGCATAAAAGTGCAACCTTTTAGTGCTTGTAACTGGTAACGGGGAAAATCAACTGGAAGTCCCCACTCATCTGGAGTAACGCCAAAGCAAAGCACAATACGAGGCGAAAAAAAAGTGAGCACTTCGTCGGGGTGTGCCGAAGGGTAAGAGGATGTGTTGAAGACGGCCACGTCTTCTAGCGTTAGTTTACAGGCATTGAGCAGGCGGGTCAAAAAAGGAAGGTTCTCGTCGGTTAAAAAAGGGGCATCTGCTTGTTTGACTACCACCAAAATGGGTTTGCCCCTGCCTCCCAGCCACCTGAAGCCCTGTTGATCGGTGACCAGCACCTCTTGGTAGAGCTCAGCCAACAACCGCTGGTCTACTGTCATTTTATTAAGTTCCAAGGGCCTTGTTTTTTGTACTAATAACTGTTAGTTTTTTTTCGTTTCTTCGCCGCTGTAAAAATAGCGAAATATGACAGCTGCTATGGATATCAAGATAATTCGGGCCGCCAGTAGCAAGTTAGCGGGAATGGACCTTAAAGGGATCGCCTTTGGAAAGTACTTTTCGGACCATATGTTAGAGGCCGATTATATCGACGGGCAGTGGCAGTCTGCCGTTATCCGGCCCTATCAGCCCTTGTCACTAAGCCCCGCAGTGGCTGCTTTGCACTACGGGCAGGCCATCTTTGAAGGCATCAAGGCCTATAAAGATCCCCAGGGGCAGCCTTCTATTTTTCGACCACACGATAATTTTATTCGTTTTAACGTATCTGCCGAGCGGATGCAAATGCCTGCTGTTCCGGAGGAACTCTTTATGCAGGGAATGTTTCAGTTGGTGCGTCTAGATCAACAGTGGATACCACCCTATACCGACCACTCTTTGTATATAAGGCCCTTTATGTTCTCGAGCGATGAGCTGATCGGCGTGCGTCCATCCGACAATTATAAGTTTCTGATTATTTTAAGTCCTACCGGCCCTTACTATGCTGCTCCCATGAAGATTTGGGTCGAAGAAAAATACGTACGAGCCGTTAGCGGGGGAGTGGGTTATGCCAAGTCGGCGGGAAATTACGGAGGCGCTATGTACGCTACTGCACAAGCAAAAAAAAGAGGGTACGATCAGGTACTTTGGACCGATCCATTTGAGCATAAATATGTGCAGGAATGCGGTACTATGAATGTTTTTTTTATTATCGGCAACACCGCTATTACGCCAGATCTCAACGAGGGAACGATCTTGGCAGGTGTTACCCGAAATTCGGTGATGACCCTGTTGCAAGAGCGAGGGCTGCGCGTTGAGGAGCGCCCCATTGATATGGCCGAGGTAATGGAAGCTTACAAAAGTGGAACGCTAAAAGAAGTATTTGGCACCGGTACTGCGGCCACCATCTCGCTGATAAAAGAGTTATGCTATAAAGACATGGTGATGCAATTTGATGTAGATAGTTGGACCACGGCTCCGGCTATCAAACAGCAGTTGACCGACATTCGTGAAGGACGCGTAGAGGATACGCATGGGTGGATGCAGCCTGTTTAATATCCACATAATTGTTATATTCGAGGGTCGCCATGGGCGGCCCTTTTGCTTATGAGGAGATTTTTCTTTCTGGCGGTCTCTTTTGTACTGAATGGTGCGGCTTTGCAGGCACAGTTTGTTCCTGTTTCTGTAACTGGTTTCAATCAAGATGCCGTTGCTGAATCTGGTACTAATTCGGAGGCGGTTACTTCGTGGCAGTTGGATGGTCCCGCTAACTTTGCAGGGGCAAATTCGGTGCTGTATACAGCCGGCTTCGCAGCGCTCAATGGCGGTACCATGGGGCTTCCCAACGATGGGGCGATCACCAGTACAATTACCGGCGCGGAAGTTTTTCAACTGGCGTCTTACAGCGTTAACAATGCGCTTTATGTTTTTCGAAACGAGATTAAGGAGTTAACGCTGAGTACCCCGGCATCTTACAGCAAGATCAGTTTACTTGCCTTTTCGGCCGAGGGGGAAAGCCGAATCAGTATTTCCTTTTTTTTCTCTGACGGTACCATATCGAATTATGGCACCAGTGTTTTATTGCCGGATTGGTTCAATGCGGCACAAACGGCTTTTTCAGCCGGTTATGGTCGTATAAAACGGGTAATTACCGGTCCGTACTGGCCCGCACCTGCCGGCTACAATAATGGTATTCCCGATTATCCAAAATTCTATTCAATTCCGATAACACTTAGTTGCACTGATCGTCAAAAAAATCTGGTGAAAATTCGCATAACCAATGTTTCGACCTCCACCACTACTTTTCCCAATGCCGTGTTTCTTGGTGTATCGGGCGTTTCATTTGTACAACCATTCATTACCCCTCTGATAACGGCAGCAGATTGCACAGGCTCCATCGGATCTATCGCACTTACCGTCAGTGGTACTAGCAACTACACTTATTCATGGAACACCAACCCGGTTCAGTCCACGGCAACCGCAAGCGGACTGGCTGCCGGCAATTACAGTTGCACCATTACCGATGCGCAGGGCTGCACGACCATCTTTAATGGTACTGTATCGTTCAATAACAATGCGACCTTCTCCGTCTCGGCTACACCGCCAACAATTTGCACCGGAAGTTCTACACAATTGACTGTTGTGCCGGGTATTGGAACCCTCACCGATTTTAGTTGGACGCCCGGAACTCTCTCCGGTAGTAGTGTTACAGTTAGTCCGACTACCACTACCACCTATATTGTAACAGGCACCAATGGATTGGGCTGTAATGCAGCAGCGCAGATTACCGTAAATGTGCAAGCGATACCGGGTGCACCCGCTGCCAATGCCGTGGCCGTTTGCAACGGATCAAACGCCATCTTGACCGTTAGCTCACCTAATCCCTCACTGAGTTATCAGTGGTATAATGCTGCCACCGGGGGCACGGCTTTGGCCGTGTCCAATTCGTATAGCATAACTAGCGTTACTGCATCTGCTACCTACTATGTAGAAGCTGTGAGTAGTGCCGGTTGTGTGAGTACAGCCAGAACACCTGTAGTGGTATCCGTTAATCCCATACCTGGAGCAGCCTTGCTTGCCGATACCGCCGTTTGCCCGGTGAACGATGCCACGCTTCGGGTGCGCAATCCTAACGATCCTGCCATTACCTACAGGTGGTATAGTGCCCTTACTGGCGGAGCTCCTGTTGCAACAGGATATACTTTTGCGATCATCGGGGTGTCGGCTCCTTCGGTTTGGTTTGTAGAAGCGGTAAGCACGGCTGGATGTGTGAGCACTCCTCGAGAAAGAATAGCTGTCTCGCTCATCGCGCCCCTAGCTGCTCCGGTAGTTACTGTAGATACCATCTCATTCTCATCATTAAGTTTCTCCTGGCCTGCCATTGCTGGGGCTACCGGCTATCTAGTAAGTACAAACGCCGGCAGTACGTATTTACCGCCCAGTTCAGGAGTGGCAGGTACTCGACATGTGATCAGTGGATTGCCGGGAAACACTTCGGTAACCTTGCTGGTTAAGGCCACCGGTCCTAATAGCTGCCAGACTAGTTCAGCCTCTGCTCCGGCATCTGCCACCACCTTAAGCACCCGTGAGATTTTTGTTCCCAATGTCTTTACACCTAATGGAGACGGAAAAAACGATGTGCTCAGGGTCTATGGAAATTACATTCGCTCAATTGATCTGAGGATCTTCAATCAATGGGGTCAGTTGATATTTTCTACTACCGATAGTACATTGGGTTGGGATGGAAAGCACAAAGGGCAGTTGCAGCCCGTGGGGGTCTATACTTACACGCTTAAGGTAGTTCGACAAGATGGAACTACGGTTACCAAAAAAGGAGCCATTAATTTAATTCAATAAGGTTGAAAAAGATCGTATCCATAGTAATTGCTACTTGTATATCGCTCCTTGGCGTTGCGCAGACAGACCCACATTTTACACAATACTATGCCTATCCAATGGGGCTTAATCCGGGATTGGCTGGCGTTAACGGAGGTGATTTTAGGGTCAGTACCATCTATCGAACGCAGTGGGCACAGGTTATGACACCATTTACTACCATGGGTATCTCGGCAGATGTGGCCACGCAAAAAAATATCAATTTCGGCATCAATCTTTTGAACCAAACAGCTGGTAATGCCGGGTATCATTATCAGCACGGATACCTTACCATCGGCTACGGGGGTGTGCGATTTGGAGAAGATGATAACCAGCAGATCAGTTTTGGCATTCAGGTAGGCGCGCTGGCCAGAAAATTCGATCCGTCGGGATTTCAGTTTGGCGATCAATGGAATTCCATTTCCGGATATGATCCTTCTGTTTCGTCAGCCGACCTATTGCCTCGCACTTCATCGAGCGATCTGGATATTGGTGCCGGAGTGGCCTATAGTGATGCCCGAGAGAACAGGCCTTGGCGTTTGTTTGGCGGATTCTCTGCTTTTCATCTAAATCGTCCGCAAGATCCCTTTGTTACCCGCTCTGTTAGTCAGCAAATACCCATGCGATTTTCCGTCCATGGAGGGGTGCAGATCAATCTCAACGAAAGAATACAGCTTACCCCTCAGTTTCTGTTAATGAAACAAGGAACGGCCCTAGAGCAAATGCTGGGAATGTCAGTACGAATGCCCGCCTCTGCCAGCGCCGATTTGTTGGCTGGCATCAACTACCGGATCAACGATGCCCTGGCTCCTTATCTGGCCGTGGGTTACGGACAGTGGTTATTCGGCTTCTCCTATGATGTCGCTGCTGGCGAGCTGGGCAAACAGGTGCCGGGCACCAGCAGTTTTGAGCTTTCGTTGACCTACACCGGCCTTCCATCAGGGCGTCCTATTCGGTACTTGTCGTGTCCTCGTCTCTAAGGCTTGATTATCAATTATTCAGCAAAAAACAGCCCGCAAGCCCCCCGGATCAAAAAACAGAGCCCTTTTTTTGGTGATTCGTGCCCTTGCCGTTACCTTTGCTCTCCCAAAAATAAGGGTCAAGAATGCCTACTATTCAACAATTAGTAAGAAAAGGAAGAGAGATCATCAGAGCTAAAAGTAAATCAAGAGCACTCGATGAGTGTCCACAACGCCGTGGTGTTTGTACCCGTGTGTACACTACTACGCCTAAAAAGCCAAACTCTGCCTTGCGCAAAGTAGCCAAGGTTCGATTGACCAATAAAGTAGAGGTGATCGCCTACATTCCCGGAGAAGGGCACAACCTACAAGAGCACTCCATCGTACTCATCCGCGGGGGTCGTGTTAAGGACCTTCCCGGTGTTCGTTATCACATTGTACGTGGTTCTCTTGATACCGCCGGTGTAAAAGATCGTAAGAAGAGCCGTTCTAAGTACGGTACCAAAAAAGAGAAAGCCAAAAAATAATTTCAACTTCCTAACACTTTTCTGATATGCGGAAAGCACAAGCCAAGAAACTCCCTTTAGCCCCCGATCCAAAGTTCAACGACAAGCTCGTAACTCGCTTCGTTAATAATCTGATGTGGGAAGGAAAGAAAAGCGGAGCCTTTACTATTTTTTACAATGCACTCGAGAAAGTGGCCAAACAAACTAGTGAGGATGGGTACGAGGTTTGGAAAAGAGCGCTGGCCAATGTGGCACCTTCTGTAGAGGTGCGTAGCCGTCGTATCGGGGGAGCTACTTTTCAGATTCCCTCTGAAGTGCGTCCCGATCGCAAAACATCGCTTAGCATCAAATGGCTAATTCGCTACAGCCGCGAGCGTAACGGTCGCAGCATGGCCGATAAACTGGCCAATGAGATTGTAGCAGCCAGCAAAGGTGAAGGCGCTGCTTTTAAAAAGAAAGAAGATACCCATCGTATGGCCGAAGCCAACAAGGCTTTCGCCCACTTTAGAGTATAATAGATTAACTGCTTACGAAAGATCCCGGACTTGCAAGAGTGCCGGGATTTTTTTTGCTGCAGTCGTGCTGTAAGCCCGCGGTGGCGGCTTCGTCGCTCGAGATGTGAGGGCTCTCAATCAAACGTCTTGTTCTCGGTAGGAGAGGGTTAGTTCCGTTAGCGACGTGGTTACTTTTCGGCAATGCACGCCTGCCGTTTCGAGCATGCGGCGCGAAGCCAGCGCCGCCTCTTGCCCCTTGTATTTATCAGACAAATAAATTACTTCTTTAATTCCTGATTGAATGATGGCTTTAGCACATTCATTGCAAGGAAAAAGGGCTGTGTAGATCTTGCAGCCGCCCAGGTCCATGCCAATATTATTGAGGATGGCATTTAGCTCGGCGTGGCAGACGTACGGGTACTTGGTCTCCAGAAAGGCGCCCTGCTTATCCCAAGGGAAATCGTCATCGTGACATCCGGAGGGCAATCCATTATAGCCGGCTCCAACAATTTTATGTTGTGCATTAACAATACAGGCTCCTACCTGGGTGCCCGGGTCCTTGCTACGGCGACCCGATAAAAGGGCCACGCCCATAAAGTACTCATCCCAGCTAATGTAGTCTTGTCGTTTTTTAGTGCCCAATTTTTTGCTGCAGGTTTTTATCGATCGCGTCCAAAAATTCTTCGGTATATAGGTAATGTTCGCCGTGTTTGACTTTATTGCCGTGAATACAAACGGCCAGGTCTTTTGTCATCTTGCCGGACTCCACCGTTTCGATACAGACCTTCTCTAAGCTCTCGCAAAAATCGATCAAGGGTTGATTGTTATCGAGCTTGCCTCTAAAAGCTAGCCCTCTTGTCCAGGCAAAGATGCTGGCAATGGGGTTGGTGCTGGTCGGTTTACCCGCCTGGTGGTCGCGGTAGTGGCGGGTAACTGTTCCGTGTGCCGCTTCGGCTTCCAGGGTCTTTCCGTCGGGCGTAATGAGTACCGAAGTCATTAGGCCCAGTGAGCCAAAGCCCTGCGCTACCGTATCGCTTTGCACATCGCCATCATAATTTTTACAGGCCCATACAAAATTGCCATTCCATTTTAAGGCGCTGGCCACCATATCATCGATTAGACGATGTTCATAGACAATATTGGCAGCCTCAAAGGCGGTCTTGAATTCTTGCTCGTAGATAGTTTGAAAAATATCCTTAAAGCGACCGTCATATTTTTTTAGGATTGTATTCTTGGTCGATAAATACAAAGGCCATTTTTTACTCAGGGCCATGTTAAAGCAACTGCGGGCAAATCCTCGGATGCTCTCATCGGTATTGTACATGCTAAGCGCAACGCCGTCTCCTTTAAAATTGAATACCTCAAAGGTTTGAGCGGGGCTGCCATCTTCGGGTGTAAAGGTCATAGTTAGTTTCCCCTTGCCTTTGATGACCGTATCGGTAGCTCGGTATTGGTCTCCGAAAGCATGGCGGCCTACAATAATGGGAGCCGTCCAGTTAGTAACCAGTCGAGGTACATTGCGAATAACAATGGGTTCGCGAAAAACAGTACCATCTAAAATGTTTCTAATGGTGCCGTTAGGGCTCTTCCACATTTGCTCCAAAGAGAACTCCTTTACGCGGGCCTCATCGGGGGTAATGGTGGCACATTTGATGCCCACACCATATTGCTTGATTGCTTCGGCCGCATCAACCGTAACCTGGTCTTTGGTCTTATCACGGTATTCGATACCCAGGTCGTAGTACTTGATATCGACATCGAGATAGGGTAAGATCAGTTTATTCTTGATAAAGGCCCAGATAATGCGCGTCATTTCGTCTCCATCGAGCTCCACTACTGGATTTGTTACCTTGATTTTTGTAGCCATGTAAAAAGATTAGTTCGTCAAAAAAAGAAAGTCAATATAATTCGAATGTGGTGAATGTAAGATTTTGTTTCAGAAGTTTAGCCCAAGGATACATCTAAGATCATCATCACTAAAAAACCGGCAATAAAGGCCAATACCGAACGGTCCGTATAACGATCTCGCTGTGTTTCGGGAATAACCTCTTCTACTACCACAAAGATCATAGCGCCGGCCGCAAAAGCGAGCGCAAATGGAAGAACAGGTTGTATGAATACAACAGCAAGGGCTCCTACGACTCCCGCCAAGGGTTCTACAATGGCCGAGAGCTGGCCATACCAAAAACTCTTAAAGCGGCTTACCCCATTTCTTCGTAACGGCATAGACACGGCGATCCCCTCTGGAAAGTTTTGAATACCGATTCCGATAGCCAGCGTAATGGCACTGGCAACAGAGGCGTCTTCCATACCCAGGGCGGCAGCTCCAAATAGTACACCTACGGCAAGGCCCTCCGGAATATTATGCAGGGTAATGGCTAAGATGAGCAAAGTGGTCTTGTGTAATTTAGTTTGGAGTCCTTCCGATTCTTCGAGGCCAAAGTTCAGATGCAAATGAGGCATCACACGGTCCAGCATGTAAATGAACAAGGCGCCCAGCAAAAAACCAACGGCAGCGGGCATCCAGCTATATCCCGGATACAGCTTTTCCGAAATCTCAATGGCTGGAGTTAGTAAAGACCAAAAGCTGGCTGCCACCATTACCCCACCCGTAAATCCCAGCATAGGGTCGAGCGTAGACCTGTCCATTCCCTTAAAGAAAAAGACCAGCGAAGCTCCCAGAGCGGTTAACAGCCAGGTAAAGGTGGTGGCTAGCAGGGCCGACCAAATAGGGCCAATTTGAAAAAATAGTTGCTCCAGTTGTTCCATAGAAAAAAGTTCAATTGCAAAATTAGTGAAATGGGCTATTGGCCTTTTATAAGAATTTGTTTAAATCGACTATATTCGGTACTAGTGAAGAGGTCTTGTTATATCCCCATACTGTTAATCTTATTGATGGCTTATGGCTGTCAAGAAGAAAAAAAGATCTCTTTACTTGGAGATGAGCCGGTAACCTCCTCAGACTTTGTTCGTTTTTTTGAGCCGCTTACTCTTCCTTACACGCTGAATGATACCTCTCTCTTGGCTAAGCCATTTGATTCGCTCGGTATCAGTTTGGTTAATTTAAGAACACTGCTGCCCGATACCATTATCGATAAATTCAAACAAAAGGGGAGTGCCGGGCGGTTCTATGCCATAGGAAAAGTTGTCGTCCCAGATGGGGAGACCTATTTGCTGATCAGACAGCAAACCCGCTCTACGGCCCGGGTACTGGTCTGTGCTATTGCAGCAGATTACAAGTTTATGGCGGCTCTTCAGCCCCTCTCTATGCCGCGTGTTGGCGAGATTACACAGCACATGACTATCGATCGTCGTTTTTTATTTTCTGTTGCAAAGCAAAAAAAGAATGCCGACGGATCGCTGGCAGAGGGCAAAGAGGTTTTTGTATTTAACCAAGCAGCAGGACTCTTTACGCTCATCATGACAGAGGCCCTCGATGAAAAACCTACCGAGCTTGTCAATCCGATCGACACCTTACCGACCACTCATCGATATGCTGGAGACTATACCAATGGAAAAATGAATTTGGTGTCGGTGCGCGACGGACGCCGTTCTGATCGCGTGAGCTTTTTTGTGCATTTCGAAAAAAAGAATGGTTCTTGTATTGGCGAACTAAAGGGAGAGGCGTACTGGAAATCGCCTCGTATAGCCGAGTACCGGCAAGATGGAGATCCTTGTGTACTCCAGTTTCAATTTGCTGCAGGCAGTGTTACATTGCGGGAGCAACGATGCGGTTCGCGACGAGGTCCTGATTGCCTTTTCGATGGGTCTTTTGTACGCAAAAAAAGGCCAGGAAATAAAAAGAAAGGTTAACTTGCGACTTCGTGTAAAAAAGACACATTATGAGTTTTACCTCTTTTGCAGTGCCTTATCCTGTTCAGGACACCTACAGTAAACGAGTGGCTTATTTTTCGATGGAGTTCGCTATTCATCAACCGCTCA
>CANGYW010000059.1 GCA_947458335.1 Chitinophagaceae bacterium
GAGGTAGAAAAAAGAGCAGTGCGTGATAGTGCCGAACAAGCCGGCGCCAAAGAAGTATATCTGATACACGAACCCATGGCAGCGGCCTTAGGTATCGGCATCGATGTAGAAGAACCTGTCGGTAACATGATCATCGACATTGGTGGCGGTACTACCGGTATTACGGTGATCGCTCTGGCAGGTATCGTTTGTGATCAGTCTATTCGTATTGCCGGAGATGAATTTACGGCTGATATCATGGAGGCTCTTCGCCGTTATCACTCTTTATTGATTGGAGAGCGTACGGCCGAGCAGATCAAGATTCAAGTGGGTGCAGCCATGAAGGATATCGATAATCCTCCCGATGATTTTGCTGTTAATGGACGCGATCTTGTAACCGGAATTCCCAAACAGATCATGGTCAGCTACCAAGAGATCGCCGAGGCCCTCGACAAAAGTGTTTTTAAGATCGAAGAGGCCATTTTAAAGGCATTGGAGCAAACGCCTCCCGAGTTGGCGGCCGATATCTATCGCCGTGGCTTGTATATTACAGGCGGCGGTGCATTGCTGCGCGGACTTGACAAAAGATTAAGTGCAAAGATCAAATTGCCCGTACACATTGCTGATGATCCGCTCAAGAGCGTGGTTCGTGGCACGGGAATTGCACTCAAAAACTACGACCGTTACCCCTTTGTGATGAGATAAATTTGCGGCTTTTAAACTGGTACTTCGTTGCGTAACGTTATTTTATTTATTCGTCGCTATTTTACCTTCTTTACCTTTTTATTCTTACAGGTTCTGTCTCTTTGGTTCTTGTATAGTTTTAATAAATTTCACCAGGCACAGTTTTTGCAAACGGCTAATGAGCTTACCGGTCAAGTTAATGGGCGTTATAAGAAAGTAGAGAACTTCTTTGCGCTTGGTGATGAGAACCGCAGGGTTCATACCCTTAATGACTCGTTGTTAAATTTACTTTCACAGCAGTATATTAAAACCGATACGACCCGTCAGTTGGTTCGTGATACCGTGCCTTCGGATACGCTTAACAAATACCGTCGTTATTATTTTCGGCCGGCTGCCGTTATTTATAATTCTACCAATAGCGAAAAAAATTATATTCAGCTCGATCGTGGTGCGGCACATGGCATTACCGAAAATATGTCGGTATTGAATTCTGATGGGGCTGCAGTGGGTGTGGTGGTTAATGTGAGCCCACACTTTGCGCAGGTGATGAGTTTGCTACACGTACGGCAAAAGGTAAATGTGGCCCTGAAAAAAACTGGAGATTTTGGAACGCTGGAATGGGATGGGGTCGACCCTGGTCTATTGTTGCTTAAGGGGTTGCCCAAAAGTGTGCCGCTAAAAGTAGGAGACTCGGTAGTGACCAGTCGGTACTCCTTTAACTTTCCTCCCGGCTATCCGGCTGGCACCGTAGCAGAGATTATTAGCGATCCGGGTACTAACTTCTTTTTGCTGAAAGTAAAACCCGCTGCTCGTTTTTACAATCTGCAATATGTCTTTGTGGTAGAAAACTTGCAGTATAGCGAGCAGGCACAGCTAGATGAACAAACTCGAAAGCGTATCGAAGATCCCAAACGTAACCCCCGATGAGCGAACTAATAAGAAATAGCATTCGGTTTATCCTCTTTCTTTTGTTCGAGGTGTATGTGCTGCATCGGGTTCCCCATTTGCATCGGTTTATTTCTCCCTCACTGTATTTCTTATTTATTCTATGGTTACCCTTTGTGGTTTCGCCGCGTTGGTTACTGCTGATTGCTTTCGTTACCGGGCTAACACTCGATTATTTTACCCAGTCACCCGGATTGCATGCAGCGGCTTGTGTACTCATCGCATATGTACGTCCTTTTTTAATTACCGTGTTGATGCCACGCGATAATTCCGATTTTAATTACCGGGAGCCCTCGCCTCAATCGTTACTTTGGGCGCCCTATTTTATCTATGTGTTGATCTTGACACTGCTGCATCATGGCTGGCTGGTGCTACTCGAATGGATGAGCTTTGGCAGCTTTGGTGATTTTTTGATAAAGCTGATCGCTTCGACCGCTATTTCTTTACTGCTCATTATTACGGTGGAGTTATTGTTTCCCCGTAACATGCGCTACCGAACCAATGTGGGCGGATAAATATTTCGTTAATGGCAGCGTATAACCAGTCTCGGAGTAATATAATTCGATTAGCGGTTATCATCTCTTTTTCGGTAATCGTGCTACAGTTGATCTATTTGCAACTGGTCGATCGTCGCTATAAGCAACTGGCCATGGACAACGCGGTCTATGCAAAAGTGGTCTATCCCGAGCGTGGTATTATCTACGACAGAAAGGGAAGAGCTATTCTTAACAACACCATCATATACGATCTGATGGTAACACCCGCCGAAGTAAAAGGAATGGATACGCTCGACTTTTGTCGTCTGATGAATATCGATACCGCCGATTTTAGAAAACGAATTATTGAGGCCATCGTAAAGAATACAAGGGTAAGGCCCTCGGTATTTAAGCCAATGCTCTCTCAAGAGCTGCAGGCCCGCTTCGAAGAGAATAGCTGGAAGTTTCCGGGATTTAACCTCGTGGAGCGTCCGCTACGCATTTATCCCTTTAATGCAGCCGCTCATATTCTAGGCTATGTGCGCGAGGCCGACAAGCGTGATATTGAGCGGTCACAGAATTTTTATCGGCAAGGCGATTACATTGGCAAGACCGGACTAGAGGCTTTTTACGAACCTGTGCTTATGGGGCAACGCGGGGTGCAGTATATGATTAAAGACAATAAAAACCGTATCGTGGGCCCTTACGAGAATGGGGAATATGATACGGCTGCTATTGCCGGTCGAAGTTTGTATACGCATATTGATATTGAGCTGCAGCAGTTGGCAGAAAAATTAATGAGTAATAAGGTAGGAGGATTGGTAGCCATCGATCCGCGTACGGGTGGCATCTTATCGATGGTATCAGGGCCTAATTATAATCCTAACGACCTGTCGGGTTCGGAGGGAAGCAAGAATTTTAGTCGTATGCAACTTGATGTGTCGGGGCCGATGCTCAACCGTGCCATTGCCGGCAAATACGAACCCGGATCTACTTTCAAGCCATTGGGTGCCCTGATAGCACTCAACGAAAAAGTAATAACACCTTCTTATGGGTATCCTTGTGGTGGGCGCTACACACAATGCGGTCATGGTAAGCCCGAGTGTACGCATGCCGGTGGCGGTCATGCCGCTAATGTGCGGTTAGCTATTGCCAACTCATGCAATGCCTATTTTGCACATATCTATCGCCTGACAGTAGATAACCCCAGGTATAAAAATGTGTATGACGGATATCTGCACTGGAAGCAGTACATGAATGCCTTTGGGTTGGGGGTGCGCTTGGGCGTAGATCTTCCTAGTGAAAGTGCTGGTGGTATTGCCGATACATCTATTTACAATCGTGAGAATGCTGGCCGTTGGACCTCTTGCACTAACCTGACGCTGGGTATCGGACAAGATAAAATGCAGACTACGCCCCTTCAGATGGCTAATGCCATGTGTATTATTGCCAACAAAGGGTATTATTATACGCCTCATTTTGTAGAGCGTCTCGAAAATGAACAAGAGCAAGACACGACTTTTTTAAATCGCTACAAGATCCGTCACGATGTACTTACCTATATTCCTACCGCAGCTTTTAATGATGTAATAGAAGGGATGAGCGATGTGGTCAAGGTCGGTACGGCGCGAGGGGCGCAGATAGAGGGTATTGAAGTTTGTGCCAAGACAGGTACGGCCGAGAACTACACAGTACTCGATGGTCGCCGCATTAAATTGCCCGATAACTCAATGTTCGTTTGTTTTGCTCCTAAAGAAAATCCCAAGATTGCCATTGCTGTGTTTGTACAAAATGCCGGATTTGGAGCTACCTGGGCAGCTCCCATTGCGCGGATGATGATGGAGAAGTATCTGAACGATTCGTTATCTACTCGCAGCAAGGCCGATTCGGCTCGTATTGAAGCAGCCAACTTGATGCCAGCTTATTTTAAACGCTTGCAATACCGCGAAGATTCTATTCGGGCCTTTAAGTGGTTTCAGACAACGCGCGACAGCACTTATATTGAGCGATACACAAAAGTCAAAACTGCTGCTACCAGCTACTCTCAAGCAGTGGCCCTGACTCGCAAAGGGAGTGTCGGTACAGAGCGGTCTCTCCCAAGTGCTCCAACAAAGCCTGCCTTTGCTGATAGAAGACCTGTTTTGGCAGCGATAATACCAGAGCGAAGCCTTTTCTTTAAAAAGGAATCTATTCAATGAGAAATCATTCCTCTACCATATCAAAAGGCATTGACTGGAGTTTGATCTGGATCTATCTGGCGTTGGTCGTGATCGGGCTATCGGCCATATTTGCAGCCACCTATCAAGAGGGGGATCCTTTTTTACAAACTTTTCTGGCCTTTAAGACCGATTACAGTAAACAGTTCTATTTTTTTCTGATTGCGGTGGTGGTCGGATTTTTTATTTTGCTTACCGATAGTAAATTTTATCCTGCCACCGCTAATTTTTGGTATGTAGTCGGGTTACTCTTTTTGTTACTGGTCTTTCCGTTTCACTCGCGCATCAAGGGTACAGAATCTATTATTCGGATCGGCGCCTTTAATTTTCAGCCCGCCGAGTTTTGTAAGTTGTTTGTGGCCTTGGCACTTGCCAAATACCTTTCTCGCCCCGAAACAAATTTTAATTTACCACGGGCACAGCTGCTCGCTGCATTTATAGTGTTATTGCCGGCTGTGTTGGCCATCCTACAAAGTGAGACTGGGCTAGCGCTCGTTTACTTTGCTTTTTTTATGGTGATGTATCGCGAGGGACTTCCTGCGGTGATACCCGCTATTGCTTTTTCGCTGGCCCTGCTGATTATTGCCAGTATTTTGATTCCTCCAAACGTGCTGGCCTTGCTGTTGACAGGGGTGGCTCTATTTCTCATCTGGTCTTCTCGACGCCAGAGCAGAAGACGCCGACAGCTCTTTACCTCTATCATACTCATTTGGGCCATTGCCGTCGGCATTCAGCGTTTTGCAGTGCCGCTAATTTTTGAGAAAGTACTGCAGCGTCACCAGGTTGAACGTATATACAATCTGTTCGGTAAAGACAATCCTTACGATCCCATGCAAACTGTGTTGTCGGAGTCGGATGCTAAAAAGAAAAAAGAAAGCGGCAGCAGTTATAATGTGCGTCAATCCAAGATCGCTATTGGCAGTGGTGGATTTTTTGGCAAGGGATTATTGAGTGCTACGCAAACCCGTTATGATTTTGTGCCCGAGCAGCGAACCGATTTTATTTTTTGTACCGTTGGCGAAGGATTTGGATTTGCCGGCAGTATGTTACTCTTGGGTCTATACCTGGCGCTATTACTTAAAATGATCACGATCGCCGAGCGACAGCGAAGTGTTTTTAGCCGAGTGTATGCCTATGGGGTATTCTCGGTATTTTTCTTTCATGTAATTATCAATGTGGCGATGACCATTGGGTTGGCGCCCGTAATTGGTATTCCGCTTCCTTTTATTAGCTATGGTGGTACTTCGCTGCTTACGTTTACGATGTTATTGTTTGTGCTAATTCGTCTCGACGCAGACAGACAGATGGTGCTCCGCTAACCGTACCTTTACAACTTATGATCATTCACCCCTTGTCCGAAGGACAGTTTACCGTTGATCAAACCAAGGTATTTGTTCCCTTCGACGCTACCCAACACCAATTAACAGCACGCCCTGCTGGCAGTTTACTGGTAGAGATACAACCCTTTGTGGTCATTACTTCTCAAGACGTGATTGTATTGGATGCAGGGTTGGGATACTATATAGGAGCTGAGTTACAGCTGCATCGTCAATTAAGGTCTGTAGGCCTACGGCCAGAGCAGGTAACAAAAGTGATCCTCTCACATTTGCATAAAGATCATATGGGAGGAATTGCTTATGCTGAGCAGTCTGTGGTGCATCCTGCTTTTCCTAATGCGCATTATTATGTACAACGCGAAGAGCTGCAGTATGCCTTGGCTACACCAACGGCCTCTTATTTGCCCCCCTTGTTACAATGGCTTTCTTCGTATGAGCGACTGGTATTGTTAGATGGCGCTACCCAAATAAATGATGCGATACGATGTGAGCCTTCTGGCGGGCACTGTCCTTTTCACCAAGTGATCTGGATCTGTGAGAATGGGCAAACTGTTTTTTATGGCGGTGACGAGGCCCCACAGTTACAGCAAATGAGGCATCGATTCGTAGCTAAGTACGATAAAAATGGAAAAAGGGCAATGGAACTAAGGGCCCACTGGTGGCAAGTGGCCGAACAGGAGCATTGGACTTTTCTTTTCTATCATGATGTGACCAATGCGGTATATCGCCGCTAATGGGTTGTTTCGCTATAAAAAGATTAAAAGGGCACTTGTTGTCTTGGTCCGTTGAGCATGGGTCGCCCGGGCGGCAGCGGTCTTCGAGCACCCGGACCTCCTCTTCTCTCTTGTTGCAGATCGCGCAGGGTGCGAATAAAATATTGCTGTAAGTCGTAGATCTCAATTACGCGGCGGTTACCAACTACAGGGCCGAACTCTTTTCGGTAGCGGAGTTGCAAATCGATAAGCTGTTGCTGTAAAAGCAAACGATCTTGACGATTGCTTCGAAGGATATCTCGATATTCTCTTTCGTAGCGAATAAACAGCGGCATAAACTCAGTTCGCTCTCTTTCGCTCAGACGCATCTTTCTTTCAATAAATAAGGCCATACGATCGGCAATGCGCTTACCGGGCACACCCTCTTCGGGACCATCGGGTGGACCCATCGGGGGCTGGGCCAAGGCAGCAGAGCAGCGTATGATGCCTATTAGCAGCAGTGAAAAAAATAAAAGCCTCCTCATCAATTTAATATTTTTTGTGAACCGTCCGATTCGTTGGTTGTAGCTGCTAGCAGATCGGTTTCGTTTAGTAAGTTCAAGATCTCTTTTTCGTCGATGTCTTTAGTAAGTAGTGCAATTTCTTGTTTATGGTCGCCACTCAGATCGGTCGATTCGATCAGACTGCCGTTTATATAATTGTCGATCTTCTCGTTTGATTCTTTTTTTACTTCGTAACGTACCCAATTAGCAGGGTCCGTTTCAATATCGGGTACTGCGTGTTGCTGGTACCAACGACCCACTCCAAAAATAGCAACTAGCAAAGCTGCGGCCACCGCATGTTTAAAAAGAGAATGTTTACGAAGCGCAATAACCGGGGCAGGGGTTAACGCAGCGGTTTTTTTGGTGGGGATGGCTGCCGGAGTTTGCTCAAAATAACCCGCCGGTGTCTGGAAGGGCCAGCCGAGTTGTTGTGCATTCTTTTGTTTTAGTGAGTTAAGGATGGTGGGTAGTTCATCGCTCTCTAGGCGAATGCGCTCCAGTATAGTGGACGAAAGTTGCTCAAAATATCCAGCCGGTACCGTATAGGGCATTGCGGGCGCGGGAAAGGGCAGACCGGGTGTGTGAATGTCTAATTCGTTTTTAGTATGCTGATGAGCGGACATCTTTAATAAGACCTGTATTTAGGGGTGCGGTTTAATGATCTAACAAAAAGCGTTCTATTTTTTTAGCGGCGTGATGGTAACTAGCCTTTAGGGCTCCCTCGCTGGTATCCAACACGTTGCTCATTTCTTCGTAGGGCATTTCATCGAAGTAACGAAGCGAAAATACAACTCGTTGTTTTTCGGGTAACTGCTGAATGGCCAGTTGTAGTTTCCACTCCAGTTTTTGCTCATCAAAATGAGGATCGGCCTTGAGTTGCCGCTCCATGCCGTTCTCTTCGTCGCTGAGTGGCAGGGTCGCTTTTTTCTTTTGTTGCTCTATAAAACTAAGGCACTCATTAGTGGCGATCCGGTAGAGCCAGGTGTAGAGTTGGCTTTCTTCTCTGAACTTATCGAGTGCATTCCAGACCCTGATCCAAACATTCTGTAAAAGGTCGTTGCTGTCTTCGTGGGTAACGACCAATCGGCGAATATGCCAATAAAGCCGCTCCTGGTATTTTTTAATCAGGTCGGTAAAGGCGGCTTCTCGAGTGGCGGGTGCTCGAAAGCGTAGCAAGATTTCGTTATCGGATGGATCGGCCATTAAGGTCTGCCGGTATTAGACCTTAAAGATAGCGTAAGGTTTAACCTTTGCGTTGCAAGGCTTTTTCGGCGGCGGCCACAATATCGGGAACGTCCAATCCGTATTTCTTGAGCAGCTGGGCGGGTGTACCGCTTTCACCAAAGGTATCGCGAGTACCCACGTATTCGATGGGTACAGGGCAATGCTTGGCAGCTACTTGGGCAATGGAGTCGCCCAATCCCCCATAAATGCTATGTTCTTCGGCGGTAACCGCGCAACCTGTTTTTGTAAGAGATGCAATTACAGCCGCCTCATCGAGGGGCTTGATGGTATGTATGTTGATGACCTCTACACTGATTCCTTTTTCTTCTAAGATGGCACCTGCTTGAATGGCGTTCCATACGAGATGGCCGCAGGCAAAAATGCTAATGTCGTTACCAGTAGAGAAATGTTGGGCTTTCCCTAACTCAAAAGGACGATCACTGGTAAAAATGGGCCAGGCCGGACGACCAAAGCGCAGGTAAACGGGTCCATTAGTTTGGGCGATGGCTTCGGTAGCTGCTTTGGTTTGCGCATAATCGCAAGGCACCACTACGGTCATACCGGGTAGCATCTTCATCATTCCAATATCTTCTAAGATCTGGTGGGTGGCGCCGTCTTCGCCAAGCGTAAGGCCCGCATGCGAAGCACAGATCTTTACATTTTTTTCGCTGTAGGCAACACTTTGTCTGATCTGATCGTAAACGCGCCCGGTAGAGAAATTGGCAAAAGTAGTTGTAAAGGGAATCTTGCCTCCAATGGTAAGACCGGCTGCCACTCCAATCATATTAGCCTCGGCAATTCCACATTGAATAAACCGATCCGGAAACTCTTTCATGAACTGATTGAGCTTAAGGGAGCCCGCCAGATCGGCGGTAAGCGCCACTACATTCGCATTTTTGCGAGCAGCCTCTACAATGCCATCTCCAAAACCGCTTCGGGTGTCTTTTGTACCGGTCGATTGAATGTCTTTTAACATAGGGGCAAATGTAAGTGCAGGGGGTTAAGTCAAAAAAAATATGGCGATCGATTTATACACCAAAGACCGTCTTTTTATCACGAAGCTTTTGTTCCCAGGTCCAGGCTGTGCTCATAATGTCGTTCAACGTATAGCGAGTTTGCCATCCCAGTACCGATCGCGCTCTGTCGTTATTGGCATAAATGGCTACCACATCGCCTGCCCGGCGGGGTCCGATCTCGTAGCGAAGAGGCAGGCCGCTGGCCTGTTCAAAAGCGGCAATGGCTTCGAGCACGGTATTGCCGGTACCTGTGCCCAGATTAAATACCTCGCAGGCTTCTTTATTTTTTTCTTCTTCTAAGTAACCAAGAGCCAGGGTATGCGCATGGGCCAGATCGCAGACATGGATGTAATCGCGAATGCAAGAGCCGTCGCGAGTAGGATAGTCGGTACCATGCACCATCAACTTGTCAATTTTTCCTATTGCTGTTTGCGTAATGGCGGGTACCAGATTTTGGGGTTTGCCCAATGGAAGTTCTCCCAGCAGTGCAGACGGATGGGCACCAGCCGGGTTAAAATAGCGTAATAAGATATGGGTAGCCGCCGAGTTTCGCGCGTAGTCTTGTATGATCTGTTCGCTGATCTGTTTAGTAGACCCGTAGGGTGATTCGGCTCTTTTGATCGGGGTAGCTTCCGTAACGGGTATTTGATCGGGATTGCCATACACAGTACAAGAAGAAGAAAATACAAAGTGCGAGACACCGAACTCATCGATGCATTTGAGCAGATTGATCAGCGATTGCAGATTGTTATCGAAATAGAGCAGCGGATTTTCGACCGATTCACCTACTGCTTTGTATGCGGCAAAGTGAATGGCCCCTGAAATATCGGGATGCTCTTGAAAAACGGCATAGGTGTCGTCGTAATTGCAGAGGTCTATCTTATAGTGCTTGACCGTTTTGCCGGTGATCTCAGAGACCGCTTGCAAGGCAGCGGCGTGAGAGCGAGAATTATTATCGATACAAATAACTTCGTAGCCGTTCTCGATAAGATCGATAATCGTGTGCGAGCCAATATAGCCGCAGCCGCCTGTAACAACAATTTTTGACATAGGATGAATTGCCTGGCAAAACTCCGTAATTCTCTCTAAACTCTGCTACGAAAGATCAGAAGAAACGCATGAGCCAATAGATCAGCCCAGCCAGCAGCGCACTAACAGGGATGGTCAAAATCCAAGCCCAGATTAAATTGATGGTTACGCCCCAGCGTACAGCCGATAAACGTTTGGTGGCGCCTACTCCCATAATGGCTCCGGTAATGGTGTGGGTGGTACTGACAGGGATCTTGAGGGCTTCTGTCATAAATAATGTGATGGCTCCGGCCGTTTCGGCGGCCACCCCTTCGAAGGGGGTTACCTTGGTAATGCGGGTGCCCATGGTCTTGACGATCTTCCAACCCCCGCTCATGGTGCCTAAGCCAATCGCGGCATAACAGGAGATGGGAACCCATTGAGGCATTTCTTCAAAGCTGGAAATGTTTCCACCTGCAATAAGGGCTGCTGTAATAATACCCATTACTTTTTGGGCATCGTTACCGCCGTGGCCAATACTAAAGGCGGCCGAAGAGACCAGTTGTAATTTTTTAAACCAGAGGTTAGATCGATGGGCATTTAGTTTGCTCAGGTATAGGGCAAAGAATGCCATCGTTAGTAAGATCAGGGCTAGTAAGATCCATTTAAAGTTCTTAGAATAGAAAGTCACTTGTACCCAATAGTTCTGGTAATCAGTTTTGCCAGAAAGTTTTGCAGCATCGACAACCAGGTTCGCTTGCAGAAAATAAATAACATAAGCAATAACGAGAAAAGAAAAGATCTTAGAGGTCCAGCCTTGACGAAACGAACTCAAGAACCATAGCGACATAATAAAGGCCATGAGCATACCAATAAGTGGGGCCAGAATGATAAAGCTCACCGTTTTCATGATCACCGTGGTATTGACTGCGTCCATACCTGCTGCGGCAATGCCTGCTCCGGCAAATCCACCAATGAGCGTGTGCGAAGAAGAAGAGGGTATGCCGAACCACCAGGTCAGCAGGTTCCAAGCAATGGCCGCGATAAGGCCGGCAAAGATCAC
>CANGYW010000060.1 GCA_947458335.1 Chitinophagaceae bacterium
GGGTATCTAGGTAAGCAGTTCGAGGTGTACCGTTCCGAAAAATGGCGAGTTCGACTTTTTTCTCGGTTGGGTCCTGTGTTTCATATCAATCAATATCCGAACTATCTCGAGGCCAGCAATAACCTTAGAGATAACGGACTATCGTCTTTTCGCCTATACGAGATCGATTTTTCTAGACCCGCCTGGTATGTGCCTTATTTGCGAGGTGTAATTTCATTCGACCTGGTCAAACGGTATAAGTCCGGTCTTGAGGTCGGCATTGCTCCGCAGATCTCTTTTGCAGCTTTTTCAAATGATGATGCGATATTTCTTACTGTACTAGATGACCCGGCCTACCGTAGCCTCGGAACATTTAAGATCAACAGAAGTTTTTATGGCATTAACCTAATTATCGGTAAGTAATCCTTATGAATCCCTGTTGGCAAATAAGTATCTTAATATGCCGTCTTTTTGTAGTTGGCCCGTTGGTGTGCCTTTCTTTTTTTCTCTTGATTGTGTCAGGTACTTGTGCTGCAGCGATTGTGATACAGCCGTATGCGCCGGTTCTTATATTAGATACGCTGCGGAAGCAATTGGCGCCACAGCGAGATCGCCCCGAACTATTCAATGCCGGCTTTATAGATGTTGTCAGCAATGGGCAAGTGGGGGCTTCGGCGCGATTGGTAAGACTACAGGTTGGGGAGCAGGGTAAATTTAGTCTGCCCCTCTCTGTTTACGGAGGGGTAAGCAATACTTCTTTTTCAACGGGTTCTTCCTCTTCTTCTATGCTCAGGGGCAATGAGCATCTGATTAATCAGTTTATAACACCATTAAGTGGCTTACTCAATCTTAGTGTGGAGGGCACTTGGTTAATCAAACCCCCTAGTCAGATTACGAATTGGGGGATACTGTATCAACTGGGAGAGCGGGTATTGACCGGACATAGACTTTCTTCGCCTGGCTTTTTCTCTGTGCAGCGTGCGCTGCATTTTGTAAATAGTTACCTGGTAACAGGACTTTATTTCCAGACCGGTGCGTGGGAAAAGACCAATCAAAAAAATTTGGGAGTCTGCTGGCTAGCTTTACGTTATCATCTATGCTACTCCGGTAAAGGCCAACTTCGCCAGTTCTTGCCCGCGTTTGAAGGGGATGGTTTGTACAGAGGTTATTCTATGGGAATGGGTGTTCGGGTCAATTCCCTAATCAATCTAAAGGCGGTGTACTACCAATATCAGAAAGCCCCAGAGCCGGATTATCTATTGCCAATCTATCAATTCTCGTTTAACTATACCGTCAACGCTGCACGTTCTTAGATGTCGAGCTTTGCATAGCGGGCATGACTCTCGATGAACTCACGGCGCGGGGCCACCTCGTCTCCCATCAGCATACTAAAGATGCGGTCGGCTTCGGCAGCACTATCGATGGTCACTTGTTTGAGTGTGCGTGTGGCGGGATTCATAGTCGTATCCCACAGCTGATCGGCATTCATCTCTCCTAATCCTTTGTAACGTTGTATGCCCACGGACTCGTCTTTACCGCCTCCAATTTTTTCAACTAGCGCTTTTCGCTGCTCTTCGTTGTAGGCATAAGCCTGCTCTTTTCCTTTTTTAACCAAATAGAGCGGAGGTTGTGCAATGTAGACATAACCCTGCTCAATCATGGCCTTCATATAGCGGAAGATAAAGGTTAGAATAAGTGTGGCGATATGCGATCCGTCCACGTCAGCATCGGTCATAATGATCAGCTTGTGATAACGAAGCTTACTCATGTCGAGCGCCTTGGGATCTTCGGGGGTTCCGATTTTGACGCCCAGTGCAGTGAACATATTTCTGATCTCCTCGTTGTCGTAGATCTTATGCTCCATGGCTTTTTCTACGTTGAGGATCTTTCCTCGCAGTGGTAAAATGGCTTGAAAGCTGCGATCTCTTCCTTGTTTGGCTGTACCCCCTGCTGAATCTCCCTCGACCAAAAATAATTCGCAGCGATTGGGATCGCGGTCGGAACAGTCGGCAAGTTTTCCGGGTAGTCCGCCTCCGCTCAATACCGATTTACGTTGTACAAGCTCGCGTGCTTTGCGTGCAGCGGCACGGGCTTGAGCCGCAAGTATTACTTTGGCTACGATATTCTTGGCCTCTTTGGGGTTTTCTTCGAGGTAAGCCTCTAATACTTTAGAAACCGTACTGTCGACTACACCCATCACTTCGTTGTTGCCGAGTTTGGTCTTGGTCTGCCCTTCGAACTGTGGCTCGGGAACTTTTACAGAGATAATAGCACTGAGCCCTTCGCGAAAATCATCTCCTTCTATTTCCACCTTAGCTTTTTCGAAAAGGCCGTTACGGTCACCATAACTTTTAAAAACGCGGGTCAAAGCACGACGAAAGCCCGATACGTGCGTGCCGCCTTCGATGGTGTTGATATTGTTGACGTATGAGTAAATATGCTCGTTGTAACTATCGTTGTAACTCAACGCTACCTCAACGGCCACATTGGTAGTTTCATCTTTTCCTTCTACTGCGATCACTTTTGGAATAAGCGGACTGCGACCGGCATTACTATCGAGCATCTCCACAAATTCTACGATACCTCCTTCGCTGTAGAAGGTTTTTTCGTAGGCTACTCCGTTCTCTACCTCGCGCAGGTCACAAAGATGAATCCGAACCCCGCGATTCAGATAAGCCAGTTCGCGCAAGCGCCCCTCTAAGATCTCTTTATTGTAAGTGGTGGTAATAAAAATGCTTCCATCGGGCCAAAAATGAACACGTGTACCGGTGCTGTCGCTGGTGCCGATCTCGCGAACGGCATACTGCGGTACTCCGATCTTATATTCTTGTTCAAATAGTTTACCCTCACGCTGTACGGTTACATGTAATTTGGTGCTGAGTGCATTGACGCAACTAACGCCGACACCATGCAATCCGCCCGATACTTTGTAGGAGTCCTTGTCGAATTTTCCGCCGGCATGCAATACGGTCATTACTACCTCTAGGGCCGATCTCTTTTCTTTGGTATGCATGGCGGTGGGAATACCACGTCCATCATCTTGCACAGAAACTGAGTTGTCCTCGTGAATGGTAACCTTGATGTTTTTGCAGTAACCCGCCAGCGCTTCGTCGATTGAATTATCGACTACCTCATAGACCAGATGGTGTAGTCCCTTTACGCCGATGTCTCCAATGTACATGGCAGGCCGTTTGCGAACGGCCTCTAATCCTTCTAAAACCTGTATGCTGTCGGCACTGTATTGCGCGTTGGAAGCTATTTTTTCCGGCTGATTTTCGATGCTCATAGGGTTGGTTTCTCGCTGCTTTTTTGACCCCTTTTTTGGGTACTTGCAAATCTACTGAAACCCCTTGGGGAAACCCTTTTTTCAGCGTCCTTTTTTACCCCTTTTTTGCCCTGATTTTGGGCTTGTTTTCGAGGGCTATTTTTTCACGATCTGGGCAACCAGATTGGCCTCGGCACAGACCTTTCCTCCTACATAAATTGTGCCCTTCATTTCACAAATGCCCCGGCGAATGGGGGCTGCCAATTCCATTTTGAGTAGTAAAGTATCACCGGGTTTAACCATCTGCTTAAACTTACAGTTGTCGATCTTGAGAAAATAGGTATTGTATTCGCCCTCGCCACTCAGGTTGATAGCCAAAATACCGCCGCATTGGGCCAAGGCTTCAATTTGTAGCACTCCGGGCATAACGGGATTGCCCGGAAAATGTCCCTGAAAGAACCATTCGTTGAATGTAACGTTCTTGACCCCCACAATATGAGTATCACTAAGCTCGATCACTTTGTCGACCAATGCAAATGGAAAGCGGTGGGGAAGGGTTCTTTCGATATACTGCTGATCGTACACGGGAGGCACCGATGGATCGTAGGTGGGTACATCGCGTGTATGTTTATTCTTTTTGATGTATTGTTTGATCTTGCGCGCAAAGGCCACATTGCTGCTGTGTCCGGGTCTATTGGCAATGATGCGTGCCTTGATGGGATAGCCGATAAGGGCCAGGTCTCCTACCACATCTAGGAGTTTGTGACGGGCCGGCTCATTGGGAAAACGAAGGTCGAGGTTGTTGAGATAGCCTTCACTCTTTACCTCGATCTTTTCTTTTTTAAATATTTTTTTGAGCCGCTCTAACTCTTCGCTCTCTACGGGTCTGTCAACTACCACAATGGCGTTATTAACATCGCCACCTTTAATCAGGTTATTGTCGATGAGTGTTTCGAGTTCATGCAAAAAACAAAATGTGCGACAAGTGGCGATTTCTTTTTTAAAATCTCGAATGGACTTTAAGCCGGCGTGTTGCGTGCCGAGCACCGGTGAATTAAAATCGATGAGAGTCGTAATCTGGTATTCCATGGCAGGCATTGCCACCATCTCTACCCGCTTGCCTTCGTCGTAGTGAAAAATATTTTCGTCGATGCTGTACCATACCTTGGCGGCATCTTGTTCTTGTATGCCGGCTTTTTCGATGAGCTCCACAAAGGGTCCGGAGCTTCCATCCATAATTGGAATCTCGGGACCATTGATCTCCATGAGGCAATTATCCACGCCCATGCCTACCAAGGCGGCCAACACATGTTCTACGGTGCTCACTTTAACGCCATCAATTTCTAAGGTGGTTCCCCGGCTGGTATCGGTGACCAGGTCGCAATCGGCCTTTATGATGGGCTGATTGGGAAGGTCAACGCGTTTAAACTGAAAGCCAAAGCCCGGGTTGGCCGGATGTAAGGTCAGATCGGCCAGAATACCTGTATGCAGTCCGGTACCCGAAATAGTGACAGCAGCACTAAGGGTATGTTGCTTGTCGGGGTTGAAGGTTTTGGCCATGGGCGGGCAAATTTGTGCCTGCAAAGATAACACTTAGCCCAGGGATGCAAAAGAGGCCTTCTATTGGTTTGATTTTAAATCTTTTATGATATTCTCTAACTCCTTCACTCGTTTTTCCAGTTCGGGGAGCTGTCGAACGATGGCCTGGCTACGAAGGCTCTGGGTGTAATCAGCGGCGGGCGTTCCTGTTACGGCCTTGCCTTTTCCGATCGATTTGGATACTCCGCTTTGGGCATTGACCTTGGCGCCATCCTCCAGTTCAATATGACCAACGATACCGGCCTGTCCGCCGATCATTACCCCTTTGCCGATCTTGGTGCTACCGGAGATACCGGCCTGTGCGGCAATGACGGTGCTGTCGCCCACTTCTACGTTATGGGCAATTTGAATCAGGTTATCGAGCTTGGCACCCTTTCGGATAGTAGTAGCACCAATAGTGGCTCTATCAATGGTGGTATTGGCGCCGATCTCTACATCATCCTCAATGACAACGTGACCGATCTGTGGTACTTTTTGCAAACTGCCATCGGCCCTTGGTGCAAAACCAAATCCATCACTACCAATTATGGTGCCGGCATGAACGATGATGTTATTTCCTAATTGACACTGGTGATAAATTTTTACTCCTGGATGCAGCACACAGTTCTCTCCAATAGTTACGTTGTTTCCAATAAAGCAGTGCGGATAGATCTTACTGTTTTTTCCAATGGTGACCTCTTCGCCTACGTAGGCAAAAGCCCCTACAAATACCGTCTCGTCGAGTGTTGCGCTCGACGCAACATAAGAAGGTTGTTGAATACCTGTCAGGTTCGATTGCTGCATTTTTTGGTAGACGTCCAAGAGCGTGGCAAAAGATGAGTAGGCGTCGTTGACTCGCAGCAACGTGGCGGCTACCGGTTGCCGTAAAACAAAATCGTTATTAAGAATTACAAGCGAGGCTTTTGTGCTATAGAGATACTCCTCGTATTTGGGGTTGGCCAAAAAAGAAAGCTGGCCGCGCTGAGCTTCTTCGATTTTTCCAAATGCGTGTACCGATACCTCGGCATCTCCTTCGATAGTAGCCCCGATAAGTGGAGCAAGCTGGGCGGCGGTAAACTGCATCATAGGCAAATGACTCTTTTTTTTGAGGATCCTCGTTAGTAGGCCTTCGTTTTTACTAGGTCTTACTATGCCCCGGATAACAAATATATTCTTTGCTAATCTCTCCAAAGGCCAGACTACTGCCATAGTTGATGAGTGCATTGTCTACTTCAGAGATATCCTTAACCGTGCCGTCTTTGAAGAGAATATGTATTCTTTCGTCTTTGGGATTGTACGTGGTATTGCTGGCTTTGCCGGTAAATACAAAGTATCCCGCTTCTTCTTCTGAAATACCCAGCTGAAGGGCCGTTTCTTTTCGAAGTTCGGCTAATCGCGAAGGAGCAATAGACTCTTTCAAGAACCGGATCTTAAGCAATTTTCGCTCGGTAACCAGACGGCTAAGGGTAGAAAGAACTTTGTCGGGGTGATGGCACCAGTTTTTGAGGCTGGCCATCACATCGTGATCATCAAGACGGCAAAAGCGATCCAAATGCTGCTTGATAGTGGTGCCAGCTTCGCGATTTTGTAAGAAAAAGTCTAAATCGGTACTGGCGGCCCGAAGCGAAACTCCCTGCTGTAAGAGTTCGAGCACTCGCTTAAAGATAAGCACCACCGACATCTCGGCACTCACGACCGTTTTATGTAAATAGACCTGCCAATACATCAGCCTACGGCTGATCAGGAATTTCTCTATAGAGAAGATTGCTTTTTCCTCTACCATCAGCGCTCCGTCTTTTACGGCCAGCATCTTTAAGATACGATCGTATCCAATGACTCCTTCGGCCACCCCGGTAAAGAAGCTGTCGCGGTTCAGGTAATCCATTCGGTCCACATCGAGTTGACCAGAAATAAGTTGGTGCAAAAACCGTTTGGGATAGGCATCGGTAAAAATAGAAATAGCGGTGCTTAGCTGCCCGTTGAAATGATCATTAAGATGCTCCATAATGAGCAGAGACAGCGTCTCGTGATGTAATCCGGGGATGAGTACTTTTTCGAGCGCATGCGAAAAGGGTCCATGTCCGGCGTCGTGAAGCAGGATAGCCAGCTTAGCTCCCAATTCTTCTTCTTCTGTAATAGGCACCCCCTTACTTCTTAATTCGGATAGGGCGATACCCATCAGGTGAAAGGCGCCCAGCGAATGATGCAACCTGGAATGCATGGCTCCGGGGTATACCAGGTGCGCAAAGGCCATTTGGTGAATGTTGCGAAGCCGCTGGTAATAGGGATGCGAGATCAGCTCGAGTACCAGCGGGTGGTCAATGGTAATGAATCCATAGACTGGGTCGTTGATGATCTTTCTGACAGGAACGGGGATAGACATAATGTTAAAGCCGGCAGGGCCAGTCTTCAAAAATACAAAGGCTAACTTTAAAAAGCTAAATTTGAAGCCATGGCACTGGCAAGAATTATATGGGTTGATGACGAGATCGAAAGCCTACGCTCTCAGCAACTTTTTTTAGAGAACAAAGGCTACCAGGTGGAGACCTTTACCAATGGATTCGAAGCAATCGACTATGTTAAAGAGCATCCGGTCGATGTAGTATTGATCGATGAGAGTATGCCAGGCATCACCGGTCTCGAAACGCTCGCCAAGATCAAAGAGATCAATCGTTCGTTGCCAGTGGTGCTCATCACCAAAAACGAGACCGAGAATCTGATGGACGATGCCATTGGCTCACAGATCAGTGACTACCTGATCAAGCCGGTTAACCCCAACCAGGTGTGGCTGAGTCTTAAGAAAATTATCGATAACAAGCGACTGGTGGCAGAGAAGACTACCTCGGCCTATCAACAACAGTTCCGTCATCTCTTTACTGCACTCAATAGCAACCCCGATCATCACGAATGGAGAGATATTTATAAAAAATTAGTGTATTGGGAACTCGAGATGCAGCGTACCGATAGTCCCGAGATGCAAGAAGTGCTGCAAACCCAAAAAGCAGAAGCCAACACCGAATTCTTTAAGTTTATCAGTAAGCATTACGCAGGTTGGATACGAGAGTCTGCGTCGGCCCCGGTCATGAGTCATACGTTGCTGCGCCACAAAGTAATTCCGCAACTCGAAAAGGAGGTCCCGCTTTTTTTTATTCTAATCGATAATCTGCGCTTCGATCAATGGAAAGCCATTGAGCCGGTACTGCTACAAAATTTCAGACGTACCGAAGAAGACAGCTTCTATAGTATTTTGCCAACGGCCACGCAGTATGCGCGCAATGCTATTTTTTCGGGCTTATTACCCGTAGAGATGCAGAAGCAATATCCACAGTTTTTTAAGCACGATGAGGAAGAGGGTGGCAAGAATCTTTTTGAAGAGGAATTACTTCGCACCCAATTGCAACGCCTCGGAAAAGGCTCGTTACGCGTACACTATACCAAGGTACTCAACAACCAGTCGGGTCTAGAACTGCAACAGCAGATTCATAATCTCATGGGCAATGATCTCAACGTAATCGTATACAATTTCGTAGACATGCTCAGTCATGCACGTACCGAAATGGAAGTGCTAAAAGAACTCGCCGGTGATGAAAGTAGTTATCGAAGTGTAACAGCCTCATGGTTTGAGCATTCTCCCTTACACCAGGCGCTCAAGCGAATTGCTGATAAGCGTTGCAAGATCGTGTTGGCTACCGACCATGGGAGTATTCGGGTACATACGCCCTGTAAGGTATTAGGTGATAAGCAGACTACCACTAATCTGCGTTATAAGCACGGACGCAATCTGCAGTACGAGCCCAAAGATGTGCTGGCTTTTCGCAATCCCCCTCTTGCGGGACTGCCCAGCCCGGCTATCAATTCTTCTTATATTTTTGCCAAGGGAGACGAGTATCTCTGCTACCCCAACAACTATAATCACTACGTAAATTACTATCGCAATACTTTTCAACATGGCGGCATCAGTTTAGAGGAAATGATCGTGCCCGTCATCACCTTACAATCGCGTACCTTTGTAAATCCGTATGAAATACAACCAGACAACCCTTGATAAATTAGAGGCCATCCCCGAACAGGCCGGCTATGTTCTGCGCTACGAAAGGGGTACCTTTCAGAGTGGCTACTGTATTTTGGAATCGAAAAAAGTAGTTGTTCTCAACAAATTTCTGCCCATCGAGGGACGCATCAACACCTTGATTGACCTTATTCCCCAGCTGTCTATCGATCCGGGATTATTGTCGGAGCCCTCTGCTAAACTCTTTGATGAAATTATTCTGATGCGGGCATGAACTGTCCTCCCTTGCAGATCACTTTTTTGGGTACCGGCACCAGTGGCGGTGTTCCCATGATTGCCTGCGATTGTGTGGTTTGTTCCTCTACTGATTCACGAGACAAGCGACTTCGCTCCAGTATTTTGGTGCAGTCGTCCACCACTACGCTGGTGGTCGATACGGGTCCTGATTTTCGCTACCAGATGCTTCGAAAAAAAGTGCGTCACCTCGATGCAGTCGTATTTACGCATCCCCATAAAGATCATTTGGCCGGTCTCGATGACATTAGGGCCTACAATCATTTCGGGCAAAAGCCCATGCAGGTGTTCGCCGATTCGTTGACCGAAGAAGCGCTTCGCCGCGATTTTTATTATGCTTTTGCCGAATCGCGCTATCCGGGTATTCCCGAATTACAACTGCAAACTATTACCGAGGCTCCTTTCTGGGTAGGGGATATTCCAGTACAGCCCATTCAGGTCTGGCACCACCGAATGCCGGTGCTCGGGTTTCGCTTTGGACACTTTACCTACATAACAGACGCCAACCGCATCGAAGAAGAGGAGCTGCAAAAAATAAAAGGTAGTCAGGTGTTGGTTGTAAACGCCCTTCGCAAGGAGGCGCATCTTTCGCACTTTACGCTCGACCAGGCCATCACGTTGATTCAATCGTTGCAAGTGCCGCAAGGTTATCTAACCCATCTCTCTCATCAAATGGGATTGCACGCTGCTGTCTCCGAAGAACTGCCTGCGGGTATTGCACTTTCGTATGATGGGCTTGAACTGAGGCTCACCGAAAAAATTACAACTAACAATCGTTAGTTTACGTAGTGAAAGCCCTATCTTAGCAGCTATGAAATTTGAGACCTCCGATCTAACGAAAGAAGTAGCCGCTGCTGCTCGTGATTTTGCCAAGCAACAAATTTTACCGCACGTTATGGAGTGGGATGAAGCGCAGTTTCTCCCTGTCGACACCTTGCGCGCACTTGGTCAATTGGGAATGATGGGCGTGTTGGTGCCCACGCAGTATGGCGGAGCCGGTCTTAGCTATGCAGAATATAAAGTGATTATCGAAGAGATCGCTGCCGTTTGCGGGTCGGTAGGTCTTAGTGTGGCGGCACACAATTCGCTTTGCACCGGTCATATTTTAATGGCAGGTAACGAGGCGCAAAAGAAAAAATGGCTGCCGTCTTTGGCCAGCGCAGAGCAGATCGGTGCTTGGGGATTGACCGAAGCCAATACCGGAAGCGATGCCGGCAATATGCGCTGCACTGCCGTACGAAAAGGAGACCAGTGGGTGATTAATGGTACTAAGAATTGGATTACGCATGGCATTAGTGCTGGCATCGCCGTTGTGCTTTGTCGTACCGGAGAGCCCCGTACTAGTAATAATTGTACCGCCTTTGTAGTAGAGAGAGGAACGCCCGGATTCAAGGCCGGAAAAAAAGAAAATAAATTGGGTATGCGTGCCAGCGAGACGGCCGAGTTGGTATTTGAAGAGTGTGTGATTTCCGATGAGAACCGCTTAGGCGAGGTGGGCGATGGATTCAAGCAGGCCATGAAGATTCTCGACGGAGGACGTATTTCTATTGCGGCGCTTTCGCTGGGGATCGCCCGTGGCGCTTATCAAGCCTCTCTTCGATATGCACAAGAAAGACAACAGTTCGATAAACCGATCGCGAGCTTTCAAGCGATCTCTTTTAAACTAGCCGATATGGCTACCGAGATCGAAGCGGCCGATCTGCTAATTCAGCAAGCTTGTGATCTCAAAGACCGTCACTTACCAGTAACCAGCGCTTCGGCCATGGCTAAGTATTACGCCAGTGAAGTGGCCGTGCGGGTAGCTACCGATGCCATTCAGATCTTTGGAGGTTACGGTTACACCAAGGATTTTCCGGTAGAAAAGTTTTATCGCGATGCCAAGCTTTGCACCATTGGCGAGGGTACCAGCGAAATACAGAAACTGGTTATTGCGCGGCAGTTGCTTAAGGCGTAAGCCAAGTGGTGGCGATTAGCGCACTTCTTGCCAGTCTACCAATTTCTTGTAGATTCCGTTTTGTGCAA
>CANGYW010000061.1 GCA_947458335.1 Chitinophagaceae bacterium
ACTGCAGTCATCTCCCATCAGCACCTCACCTATTACCGTGGCGTTGGGCGCTAAAAAACAGTTTGTACCCCATTGCGGGTGCTTGCCTCGTACCGGAAGAATAGTTGCCATGCTCAATGCTGATTTAAGTGCAAAGTACCGCAAATTTTAAAAGGTGGATTTTCTTTGTTTCCTTTGTTGCTAGTTTGGCTTGTGGCCCACTGTATTCATGAATCAACGCGAACTTTTTTTTAAGCATGTTGCACAAACCTCGCCGGCTCCGCTGGCTATTGAGGTGGTGCGTGCCGATTGTGCCACGCTGTTCGATGCACAAGGAAAAGAGTATATCGATCTGATCGGAGGTATCAGTGTGGCCAATATCGGGCATCGCCATCCGAAGGTAATCGAAGCCATTCGGGCGCAGACCGATGCGTATTTACATGTGATGGTCTATGGCGAAATGATCGAGTCACCACAGGTGCGCTATGCTGCTGCCTTGGCAAAACATTTGCCCGAAAATCTGCAGTCGGTCTATTTTACCAATTCGGGAGCCGAGGCTACCGAAGGCGCTATGAAGCTGGCCAAGCGAGTAACGGGCCGCACCAAGATGATTGCTTTTAATAAGTCGTATCACGGATCTACGCAAGGAGCCTTAAGTTTATTGGGTGATGAATACTACCGTAATGCTTTTAGACCGCTGCTGCCAGACATTTGGCACTATGATCTTAATGATATTGCTGCTGTAGACGCAATCGATTCTCAAACAGCTTGCGTGGTTATGGAGACCGTACAGGCAGAATCGGGTGTCGTAAAACCAAACTTGGATTTTATAAAGGCAGTACGAAAAAAATGTACCGAGACGGGAGCCCTGCTAATTTTTGACGAGATCCAGGCAGGTTTTGGTAGAACCGGGTTGCTATGGGCTTTTTCGGCTATTGGAGTGATACCCGATGTACTGCTTTTAGGAAAGGCACTAGGGGGTGGTATGCCGCTTGGCGCCTTTATTACCGATAAAAAATGGATGGATCAATTGACCGATCGCCCGGTTCTTGGTCATATAACTACATTCGGGGGTCATCCGGTATGTTGTGCGGCGGGGCTTGCCGCTTTCGAGGCCCTGCTCGATGAAAAATGGATCGATCAGGTGCACGAAAAAGAGCAACTCTTGTTGGGGGCATTGGTGCATTCCACTATTGTTTCGGTACGTAGCGCCGGTCTTTGGATGGGAGTAGAATTTGCCAGCGCAGAAAATTGTAAAAAAGTAATCGATTACTTGTTAGATAAAGGGGTGCTTACCGATTGGTTCTTATTTGCACCTCATTGCCTTCGTATCTCGCCCCCGCTAATTATTCATCCAGAGCAATTAAAGAAAGCAGCTGCTCTTATTACAGAGGCTTGCGATGTGGTTCTTTAAAATAGGCTTCAAACACGCGCTCCCGGAAATAACTTATTGACAACTCGTATTACTCTCTTGCTTTCTGCAGATGACGGAAGTTAGCTAAGCAATAGTTGATAGAGTAGAACCGCCAAGGCTGCACCCAGTATAGGTGCGGCAACAGGAAGCCACGCATAATTCCAGTGGCTGCTTCCTTTTCCTTTAATGGGTAGTAGTGAGTGCGCTATTCTTGGTCCTAGGTCGCGGGCGGGATTAAGCGGATATCCTGTAGTTCCACCCAGACACATACCTATGGTCATTACCAGTAGTGACACGGTAAGAGCATCGAGACTTCCCATCGAAGCAGTGGCCGGTTGAATACAAAGAATAGAAAAAATAAAAGCAAAGCTGGCCAAGGTCTCGCTGATTAAGTTTTGTCTTTCGTTACGAATACCGGGGCCGGTGGCAAAAACACCCAGTTGTTCTTCTGCGTTGGTATGCTCATTAAAATGATCTCGGTAAGAAAGCCAGACCAATACCGCACCTATAAATGCACCCCCTAGCTGGGCCAACATATATTGAGCGCAAAGTACAGGGGTGATTTTGTTCATCATAAGCATAGCGACACTAACAGCCGGATTAAGATGGCCACTGCCTCCCAGCGAAACACTTACATACACGGCAACAAAGACTGCCAGGCCCCAACCGAAGCTGATGAGCAACCAGCCGCTGTTTTTTCCATGCGAGCGGTGCAAGGTATTATTGGCATTGACACCACAGCCTAAAAACAGAAGAAGGGCTGTTCCAATAAATTCGGTAATAATAGTATTCATGGCAGGTGAGTTGATTCAATCAGACTAAATTAAAGTAGATGAGGATATCTGTATAGGTAACGTAAACAGTTCATGTTAGCGATCATCAGCCCAGGCAATGGCAGCCTTGACCGCGCGCTGCCATCCTTTTACTAATTGAGCCCGCGCATCTTCGGGCAGCTGCGGTTCAAAAACGCGCGCTGTCTTCCAATGCGCAGCGAGTTCTTGTTGGTCTTTCCAAATACCAGCGCCAAGCCCTGCTAAAAAGGCTGCTCCCATAGCCGTGGTCTCGGTAATAATGGGTCGAACTACTTTGCAATTGAGCGTATCGGCCTGAAATTGCATCAGCATATCGTTGGCGGTAGCACCTCCGTCAACTCTCAACTCACGAATTTGAATCTGTGCATCTGCTTGCATAGCATGGAGTAGATCGGCCGATTGATACGCAATACTCTCCAGTGCCGCCCGGGCAATATGCGCATGATTGGTACCGCGCGTAATTCCGAACACAGCCCCTCTGGCGTGCGCGCTCCAATGCGGGGCTCCCAATCCGGTAAATGCGGGCACCACATATACTCCATCGGTACTCTTTACAGAGGCCGCCAACTTTTCGATATCGGGAGCACTGTGAATTACTTTTAATTCATCGCGCAGCCACTGCACCACCGCTCCGCCAATAAAGACTGATCCTTCTAGTGCATAGGTGGTCTTGCCATCGATCTGCCAGGCGACAGTAGTTAGTAACTGACGTTGAGAGGCAATGGCCTGTTGTCCGGTATTCATTAACATAAAGCATCCGGTGCCGTAGGTGTTTTTGACCATTCCTTCTTCGGTGCAGAGCTGCCCAAATAAGGCGGCCTGTTGATCGCCCGCAACACCAGCAATAGGAATGCGTGCGCCAGGTATTATCGTGCAATCACCCACGATACCCGAACTGGGCAAGACCATAGGTAATACCGATAAAGGGATATCAAATAGTTCTAATAACTCCGGATCCCACTGCAGTGTGTGAATATTAAAGAGCAGGGTGCGCGAGGCGTTGCTTACATCGGTAGCATGCACGGCCCCCTTGGTGAGTTTATAGATTAGCCAACTATCGATAGTGCCAAAAGCCAATTGGCCTGCAGCAGCTTGCTCGCGGGCACCGGGCACCTTGTCGAGAATCCATTTTAATTTGGTAGCGGAGAAGTATGCATCGAGTATCAGCCCTGTCTTTTGTTGCAATAGTAAGGCCTTGCCCTGAAGGCGTAGTTCATCGCAAAAAGAAGCGGTGCGTCGATCTTGCCACACAATAGCAGGGCCAATGGGTTCGCCGGTGATTTTATTCCATACCACGGTTGTCTCCCGCTGGTTGGTAATACCTATGGCTGCAATGTTATGTGTATCAACGCGCGCTTTGGCAAGCACTTCTGCCAGGGTAGCGAATTGAGATTCCCATATCTCATGAGCATCGTGTTCTACCCAACCGGGTTGGGGATAGTACTGTTTGAATTCTTTTTGGGCCATACCTAGTAGGGAGCCCTTCTCGTCGAATAGAAGACTGCGACTACTGGTAGTGCCTTGGTCGAGAGCAAGAATAAGGGGCATGCAAAGGCGTTAGGTTCCCTAAGATAAGGAATCAAAAGTCAAGCCCCATCGCAAAATAGTAGAGGGGTTTTCCTTTAAAGAATCCGTTCATTTGCCAGGCTGCATCGAGTTTTAAGAAATAGCCCAGTAGAGTGCTGCGTGCACCGAATCCATATCCACCGGCGAGCGGTCCGACACCTCCGGCTTTAACGCGGAGTGTGACAGGTGCTGAGGTGTACGATACGTACGGTCTTTCTAGCTTATCGTAGGCACCGTTCCACGCTGTACCCATATCAATGAACTGTACAATTTGAAGGTTGCGCAAAAACGCATTGTTAATGGGTCGGTTAAAAAAGCTGCTAAAAATGGGAGCTCTGATTTCGCTGTTAATGACCAGCGCGTTGTTGCCATTGGCTACATTTTGTTTGTAGCCGCGCAAATTGACCGCCAGCGATTCAAATGCATATTCGGCGTCGCGGTCCGGTACATTGGCAGGATCAAAATAGCGATAGGTGCCATCTTGTTTTCTATTTTGACCAAACATCAGCCAGTTATCGACCCCGCCCAGGTAGTAGATGAACTTTTGCGAGCCCCACGAAAAATCGGCTGCTGCCCTAACCGCCCAGGTGATATTTCGGTAGATGGGCAAGAAGTGACGGGCATCGAATCCGACGTTCATTGTGTAGGGCATCGATTGAAATGTGTTTTTGGCATTGCTACCGATTTGTGCGTTGTAATCGAAATAGACCTTGTAGCGAAGTCCATTCCAGATGTTGAGCGCCGGAGAGATGGCATCATCATGTACCAACTCAATATGAACGAGTCCGTATTGGAGTAGATTGTCTTTCCCTTTTAGGGATTGATTGGGGTAGACAGGGTTGGCCAGTTTGATGTATCGATCGCTGCGGTAAGCGGCATTGATGCGAAGACTTCGAACCTTGTTGAATGGATAACTGATGGTGGCTTGGTAAAGGTTAGAATGAAGCTTAGTGTCAAAGAAGATCGAGTCGTTGTAAAGAGGCGGATTTTTGAGCGTGTTACGGTAATAGGTGAATCCGTAGTCAAATCGTTTTTTTAGATACTGACCGGTAAAGATGTATTCGTTGGCATCGAGGTTGGGACTAACGCGAAGACCGCCTGCAAACTTTAGATCTTCCATCAGGTCAGAAGTGCCTAAACGCAAAATACCATTGAGCGGGTTATTATTGCTAAGTTGAATAGGTCCTCTTCCGCCCTGGTAAGGTTGAAAGCGGGTGACCAGAACATTGTTATTAAATCCGCTGACCAGGTAATCGTTGAAAAACTTAGCAGGTCGGTACTCGAAGATCTTGGAGCGACCACTCTTGCGAGTCGATGCCATTGCAGGGGTACCCGTGCTGGCCGCTGCTGCAGCGCCGATGGTTTCGTCTTCGAATCCGCTACTAAATACATTATTTGCCTTGGCGGGTTTGGTACTCTCAACAACAGGAGCAGCGGTGGGCGCTACGCGTCTGTTGCTCTTTTTTTCTTCTTCGATTAGCTTTCTAAAATACTCGCTAGGGCGGGCAGTGATATTTCTTCTGCGAAGGGTATTCTCGTCGACCTTTAAGCGATACAAAAGCTTGGCATCCCCTAAGCGAACTACTTCGCTTACTTGTTGGTTATCGCCGGCTGTGCGGGTTTCGAGTAAACTGCTCTGGTAATTGGTGAGCGGAAACACATACGCCGAATCGAGAGTGACCGAAACGAATCCGATCGAATCGATATCAGTTTTGTCCCACTCCTTAAGTACGCTGTCTACATCGCTGCGGGGCGGATTGCGTAGCACTTCATCTCCAATAAACACCAACGTATCGAGGCCAGCCCTTTCGGTGGTAAAGAAGCCGGCATAACGATTACCGATGCCGTTCTCGTCGCTTACAAATGTAAAGTGACTGGTGTTGTACTGAGAGGGATAGCGGGCATTACCCCTTGCTAAATTAGTGAGCTGTGAAATTTGCCGGGTCTCCGATTTATTCCAGTTATCTACTAAAAAAATATTGTAGGGGCGTTTGGGAAGAGGGCCTTCTTCGCTCCGCGCCGTGGCATTAGGACGAGCGCTCGAAAAAAGAATACCGGTCTTATTAGGAAAGGCCACAAAAGAAGGGTCTAGGTCATCGTAGATATCGTTGGTGATCTGTTCGATCTGTTGTTTTTCGATTTTATAAATGTAGATATCGGACTGCCCGCTTCTGACCGCACTTAAGATAAGGGTGTTGTTGTCGAGCATGTACTTCATGTCGGTAACCTGGTCGAACTTATCAAAGACCTGTCGGTTGATCTTAATGCCACGGGCCATGTCGTAGACAAAAAAGTTGATCTTGCCTTTTTCGGAGTATAATACAGCAAGGCGGGTGCCTTTGCCATCCCAAGCCAATAGCGGGTAGTTGGGGTTTCTGTCCTCTTCGCGCGAGAGCACTCCTTGCTTAAGCAGCACGTTTCTTTTTACGAAATTTTCCATCAGCACCACTTGTATGCGACCTTGTTTGTACTCGGTAACTGCGTAAGAGAAACTACGGGGAACAGGATTGGCGTTAAAGTGATAAAAATCTTTTTTGCCAGCATATTCGCTAACAGCCAGCTGGCCACGAGGGGCATTGCGTCTTCCTTTGATGTCTTTAAAGTAAACGCTCTGCATGTCGGTCATGAAATCTTGCAGTAGCCCTTTGAATTTCTTTCTAGCCAGCTTGTAAGCAGCGCTGTTAAGGTTACGAAAGTTGCGTGCCAGATTCAAAAAGTACGTGACCTTGTTTTTGCCGTATTTATCAGCTACATATTTCCAAAAAGCTTGTCCGGCTAAATTCGGTTTTTCGAAAGCAAATTGGTAAAAGTTGCGGTAGCTTCCGACTAGCATAACGGCCCTGAGTTCATCGTCGAGTGCTGTATTCCAATTTTCGGCAGCGTAATAAATGTAGCCATCGGTAAGCCACTTGGGCAGATCAAGCAGTGCCTGGTTGGCCGCATGCTCTCCTAAGTCTTCTCCAAAAAGAAGGTTCTCTACCAAATTGCGCGCAATGCCTTGTCTGATCTGCAACCGAAGATGCTCGCGATTACCATCGTAGAATACGATCATTTTGTTATTGACCAGTTTGGTCAGTCCACCGGTATTTTGCCAGTCAATACCCATGCCGATGTTGGACTGCTGCATCTCGTCGTAGTTATTGTAGACAACAATGTTGAGACGGCGCTGTAATCCAAACTCAACAAAGCGTTCTACCGACGGTAGTTCTGCTTCTGCAACCTGTGACACAAACTCGCCGAGTCCTAATCCATCTTGGCTAAAGTAGCAGTTGAAATTATCGCTCTGGTAGTATTTCCATTTGAACTTTTGATGCTGCACACGGTTTTTGCCAAACTGCACGGTATTGACTTGGGCATTGGCCAGTACGGCGACACCCATCAATCCCAATATTAAGAACCACCGGACTCTGATCATGATTATCTTTGTAAATAGGCATTAAAAATACGAAAACCCCGCTATGTTAACGTTGGAGTCTCATCTCTTTAACCCGGTTCATGAGAATACCTACCTGGTCTATAACGAAAAGAAAGAGGTGCTCATTATAGACCCGGGTTGTTATTTTCCCGAAGAAAGACAGCAACTCAAGAGCCGAATCGACACGCTGGGGCTCAAGCCTTTGCTGCTGGTCAACACCCATTGTCATCTTGACCATGTTTTTGGTAACCGTTTTGTACACGAGACCTGGGGTTTGGAATTGCATTTTCATGCGCTTGAACAAAAGGTATTCGACTTTGCCCCTATGGCCGGAACCGCTTGGAACCTGCCCTTTGATCAGTACGAGGGGCCGGTACATCATCTAAGCGAAAACGAGCCCTTGATGTTGGGACAAGATCGGCTTGAGATTTTGCTGACCCCGGGCCATTCGCCTGGCAGTATCTCGCTCTATTATGCCGAAGGCAACTGGGTAATTGCGGGAGACGTGCTCTTTAGAGAAAGCGTGGGGCGAACTGACCTGCCCGGCTCTGATTTTAATACCCTGGCCCAAAGCATTCGCACTCAACTCTACACGTTGCCCGATAGCACCCATGTTCATTCCGGTCATGGGATGCCCACCACCATCGGTCATGAAAAAGAGCATAATCCGTTTGTAAAATAACTTGGGCACAGCGGCCTACGCTTTATTTACGCGAGCCCACCTAAACTGTTCTTGTCGTTGAACAGCATACAGAAATACGGCCATTAGTGCAGTGGCTAGCCCCATATTGACTGCAGGATGCTCCACCAAGTCAATCAACCAGCGGTGCAAGCCGTAGAGTCCGGCTGCAAGGGTGAGATAGAATACGATTTTTTTGACAGGATAGGGCACAGGGTAGTGTTTTTGGCCAATGACATAACTACTGGTCATCATAAAGAGGTAACAGCAAAAGCTGGCTAATGCAGCCCCCAGGTATCCTAGCAAAGGAATGAGAGAAGTGGTAAGAAGTATTGTGATGATCGTACCGCCTATGGTGATGAGCGCACCGGTAAAGTTGTTATTGGTGAGTTTGTACCAGATGCTCAAGTTGTAATAAATACCCAGAAAAATATTTGCCATGGCAATAAGGGGTACTGCGTACAGCCCCTCTGTCCAGCGAGCTCGGTCTATCGCTTCGAAGAACCATTTGATCAGGTCGATGTAAAGGGATAATCCCAGAAACAATATGCAACATATAATCACAAAGTAATTCATGATGCGGGCGTAGGTCTTTTGGGCATCGGCTGTCTGACTACGGTTAAAGAAGAATGGCTCTGCGGCCATACGAAAGGCCTGAATGGCAATGGTGATTACAATAGAGAGGCGAACGATATTGCCAAATACACCCAGTTGGTGTTTGGCTTCCTCGGCCGGAAGATCGACAACAAATTGATACAGAAGTCGACTAAGCATATCGTTGGCAATTCCACCCATTCCTACCAGTACTAGTGGCCATGCATAATGCATCACCCTTTTAAATAAGATGGCGTCAAAATAAAAACGAATGGACATCCACTCTTTACTAAGCAGTAGTAGCGAAAATAGACTTCCGAAAAAATTTCCGATTAAAAACCACACAATCCCGCTCTCTTGAGAGGGATAGAGAATATGTAAGGATGATTGGGGATGTGTGTGCAGGTAACGAGGAATAATGCCCAGAAAAACAAGTACCACCACAATATTAACGAGCACAGATGCCATTCTGGCAACCGCATAGCGACGGGGGCGATCTTCTTGCCGCAGTTTGGCAAAGGCCAAGGTAGAAAGCGCATCTATTCCTACGATCCCGATCATCCAACGAATGTATTCGGTGTGATTACCAAGGCGTCCCCATGCGGCCAATTGGTCTTGCAAAGCCCAAAGGATGGCGCTGAAAAGAAGTGTTGAAAATAGTAGCGCCAGCGATAGGGTGCTATACAATCGCCCGCGGTCTTCAGTTGACGAGAATCTAAAGTAGGCAGTCTCTAATCCATAAGTAAAGATGATATTCAAAAAAGCTACGGTAGCGTAGACAAGGGTCAGGTCGGCGGTGATGGCCGGTTCTTTAAAGATCAGTGGCAGGCTCAGGTTCATCAAATACCCCAAAAAACGGCTGGTCACTCCGGGTAGTCCGTACCAGAGGGTTTGTCCTGCCAGTTTTTTGATACCGCTCACTGCCAAAATGTTTTGCATAAAGATAGCGGTTCTGTGCGTTGTGGTGCTGTATCTTTAGGCTACAATTCGAATACTATGAAAAACTATCTACTGCTTTTACTGTTTATTGGGGTTACACAATCCTCACTGTGGGCACAGGTCTATGAGGGTACTGCTGAGTATGATAAAAAGAAAATGGCTGCCTTTATTGCGGAGTTCAGTTATCCAGCAGCCGCTGTCGAAAATGCAGTTGTAAAGCGATTTGCCAAATTAGGGTACCGTCCTCGAGAAGAAAAGGGTATTCTTAACAAAGACAAAGGATATAAAGTGTTTGCCGGCTCTATTATGCCAGACATTACAGAGGGGCAGGCTGATTTTTTGGTGCGCGTAGAGAGCCGCAGCCGCAAAGGAAGCGAAGACGCTGTATTGACGTTGGTCGTTACGCAGGGAGGTGAGGCTTTGGGTCGCTCCGTAAGCGAATCGCGTGCTGAACGCGTAAAAGATTTTTTGCGAGGCCTTAATCCCGATGTAGTGGCAGAAAGTCTCGAGCTCGATATCAAGGCACAAGAGGAGGCTATTATTAAGTCCGAGAAAAAACTCGAATCACTTAAAAAAGACCAAGCCGATCTGGAACGTAAATTAGAATTGAACAAACAATCACAGCGCGACACCGAAAATGAGATCGCTGCTAAAAAAGAGGGCCTCGATGTGTTAAAGTCAAGACGCGTTATTCCGGCCGTGCCAAACGTCGGTCAGTCACAAAACTAGAGTCGGTTAACGTCTTTAAGAAAGCCATCAATTGATCGGCTTCTTGATTACTCATCGAAATACCTTGTCGCAACAAGGGATCGAGTGTGTTGCTGGGCTGTACCTGAAAACGGTAATGATTGATACATTGTTGTATCGATATAAATCGACCGTCGTGCATATAGTTCGACGATAAATAACAATTGCGAAGGGTAGGCACTTTGAATTTCAATGAATCGCTACTCGAAAAAGTAATTCGGATCCTACCCAGATCGTTAAGGGAGGCATCTACCGGAAGACCGGTGTTTCTGAAGCTATGATCGGTAAACAGCGGTTCTCGGTGACAATTGTTACAGTGTTGTAAGAACAATTGGTAGCCTGCCTGCTCCTGACTGGTAAAACTGATTTGCCCTTTTTTATATTGATCGTAACGACTGTTTGCGCTAACCATGGTGGCGGTAAATTGTGCAAGGGCTTTTACAATTTGTAGCGGCTCAATAGAAGGGGTCCTAAAAACGGTCTGGAAATCTTTTTTATAAGAAGGATCTGACTCTAATTTTCTGATGATGTTGGGAAAGGTCTCGCCCATTTCGTGATCGCCGGTAATAGGGTGGGTGGCTTGCAATTCCAGTGTTTGGTATTGCCCATCCCAATGAAAATAAGGTGCCCAGGCTAGGTTTACGAGTACTGGCGCATTACGGAGTGTATGTGAGTTATTGACACCATGGCTGCGATCGTGCTCAAAGGTGCCAAAAGAGGATAGTTGCTCGTGACAAGATGAACAAGGGTGCTGATTGTCGAGAGATAATTTTTTTTCGTAAAAGAGGCGACGCCCCAGTTCAATCCCCTCTCGGCTGAGCGGATTTTCGCCATTGTTGTACAGCGGAGCGGGAAACCCTGGTGGTACTGGCAATGCGTAAGGGGTCAGTGTGCGTAGCCCAACGGCTTTGTTACAGCTGCTCAGTAGCCGAGGAGTTCCCGCGGCAAGCATCAGTAAAACGATCAATGAGAGTAATGGTCTTTTCATCCCTGCTTCCTA
>CANGYW010000062.1 GCA_947458335.1 Chitinophagaceae bacterium
CTCCAATAAGATCAAGACCATTCACTATGTCGATACAATCGATCACTGGATCGAGCAACGATTACGTCGATCGGCCTCCGCTGCCGATGTGGAGCTTATTACCTACCCCACTCCCGCATTCTTGAATCAATTGCAGGATGTTTCAGATTGCTTCGACAAACGTAAGACCTATTTTCAAACAGACTTTTATATCCAGCAGCGCAAGCAAAGAAAATGGCTGCTTACAAAAGAAAAAGGACCCATCGGTGATAAATGGACCTTTGATACCGACAATAGAAAGGCTTATCCCAAAGGGAAAAAAGCACCTGCGCCTTACCCACCAAGCACTAACAGCTTTGTAAAAGAAGCAATAGTCTATGCCCGCAAACACTTTGCCACTAACCCTGGCGCAACCGACCAATTTTGTTACCCGGTTTCTCGACAAGAAGCTCTCCGCCACCTTGATCTTTTCTTAGCCCAGCGATTTGATGAGTTTGGTGCTTACGAAGACGCCATGCAAGAGAAAGAAGTGTGGCTACATCACTCCGTACTATCTCCTGCCCTCAACATTGGATTACTAACACCCCAAGAAATTTTAGATAAGGCTACCCATTATGCCCAACAGCATAGCACCCCAATGGCATCACTGGAGGGCTTTGGCCGGCAGATTATGGGATGGAGAGAGTTTATCCGTATTGTATACGAGCGGGAGGGCGTTCGGCAACGAACTCGCAATTACTGGAAGTTTACCAGAAAGATCCCCTCTTCTTTTTGGAAGGGTAACACTGGAATCAGACCTATCGATCTACTGATAGACAGATTGCAACGGTACGCCTACACACACCACATAGAAAGATTGATGGTACTAGGAAATTTTATGCTGCTATGCGAATTTGATCCCGATCAGGTCTACGAGTGGTTCATGGCCTTTTTTATTGATAGCTACGACTGGGTGATGGTCCCTAATGTGTATGGTATGACCCAATTTGCCGATGGGGGAATCATGACTACAAAGCCCTATATCAGTGGCAGCAATTACCTGCTTAAAATGGGCGATTGGGATAAGAAAAGTACCCTTACCCTACCCAATAACGAAACGGTCAGTTGGACTGCTGTATGGGACGGACTCTTCTGGCGTTTTATGTATACCCACCGCGATTTCTTTTCGAAAAACCCTCGACTAGGCATGCTGCTAAAGACCTGGGATAAAATGGATCCGGGCAAAAAAGCCACCCACCTGCGCCTAGCCGATCAGTTCTTACAACAACTCGATGCAACTAAATAGCAAGCCAATTGTTAGATAGTTCAATATGACGTTCCCTGCCGACATAGCCTCTATCCTAGAAAGGGTCGACCGCATAGATCCCGTGGCCTACGGCCAGACGCGCAATTATGTAGATGGAGATGTAACATACCTATCGCCCTATATTTCTCGAGGCGTTATCTCGACCCGCCAGGTTGCCACAACCGTACTCTCGAAAGGGTTTACACCACAACAGATTCAACGCTTCTTGCAAGAACTAGCTTGGCGCGAGTATTTTCAACGCGTTTGGCAAAATCTTGGTGATGACATCTTCGATGATATTCGTGTTAACCGAACCCCTTTGGCGTCTTCTGCCTTACCCTCTGCAATCATTAAGGCTTGCACCGGTATCGAGGCCATTGACCAAGGCATTGAGAGGTTGTATAGAACTGGCTACATGCACAATCATTTGCGTATGTACACAGCCAGTCTTGTTTGCAATATTGCCAAGGCGTATTGGAAGCTCCCCTCGCAATGGATGTACTATCATCTACTCGATGGTGACCTGGCTAGCAATACATGCAGTTGGCAATGGGTAGCCGGTAGTTTCTCCTCAAAAAAATACTATTGCAATCAAGAGAATATCAATAAATACTGCCAAACTGATCAGCAGCACACACTGCTAGATCACGACTACAGCGTACTTCCATCTTTGGAATGCCCCGATATCTTACAAGCCACCGAAAGACCTGCCCTGACCACGGAATTGCCCAGCACTCCGTTACCTGCAATCGATCCTTCTCTACCGCTGCATATCTATCATCCGTATCACTTAGATCCGTCTTGGAGATCCACTGAGCCGGCCAACCGAGTATTACTATTGGAGCCTTCTCATTTCAAAGAGCACCCTGTTAGTAAAAAGGTAATTGATTTTATAGTTGCTCTTGCCGGCAATATTAACGGGATACAACTTTTTTGTGGCGAGTTTAGCGATATTCCTTCTGCATACCAAGTACCCGCGGTCTACACCCGTGAGCATCCGTCCTATCAGCATATACCGGGCATCAAAGATGCGCGTGATTGGATGTTTCCGGAAGTGACCCGCTTTTATCCTTCTTTCTTCGGCTTTTGGAAAAAGGCCACCCCGTATCTCAAGTCATTGACAACTACCTCGCCTAAGAGCATTGCTGTTCACTGAGCGCTGCATTGCAGTGATGATCGCCATGCGAATACTATCTTTGCCAAAACAATCAAATGGATCCCAAGCGAGCAATAGACAGTTTGACCCTCATGACCGAGTTGGTGCTACCCAATGACACTAATCTCTTTGGAAATTTGATGGGAGGAAGATTGATGTATTGGATGGATATTGCCGCTGCGCTAGCTGCTCAAAAACATTGTAACGTTCCTTGTGTGACCGCTTCGGTCGACAACATCTCCTTTGAAAATCCCATTAAATTGGGCAACACTGTTCACATAGAAGCCAAGATTACCCGCGCGTTCAATAGCTCAATGGAAATCCATTTACGCGTATGGGGGGAAGATCTCATTCAGCAGTACCGCTATAAAAGCAATGAGGCCTATTACACCTTTGTGGCACTCGACCCCAATAGAAAGCCAAGACCGGTACCAGCTGTAATAGCGGAGACTGAAGAAGAGAAAAAACTTTTCGAAGGCGCCCTTAGACGCCGCCAACTACGATTGATACTCGGTGGTAAAATGAAGCCCGATGACGCAGCTGAATTAAAGGCTCTTTTCTTAAAAGACTAATTACTGTTCGACACAGCCAGCCGATGATGTCGGCCCTGTAACATAAACTGCTTGCTCTGCTCTATGGCATCCATAATCTGCTCCATGATCTGCTCGGCAGAGGCTTCGTAATCGATTGACAAGGGAGCCTTGAACTGTACGCTCAACCGGGTGCCCTTTTTCTTAAAGCGCAGGCCCTTTTTATTAAAGGCTCGCCAAAACCCACCGATTACCACAGGAATAACGATGGGCCGCACCTCTTTAATAATCATTGCCGTTCCTTTTCTTCCAGGCGCAAAGGGCTTGGTGGTTCCTTGCGGAAAGGTAATGACCCAGTTTTTGTCGAGCGCTCTGGTAATCTTTCGGGTGTCGGACGGATCCAATCCCCTGCGTACGTCTTTCCCCTCGGCTCTCCAGGTTCTCTTTACAGTAACACCCCCTGCGAGCAGAAACAAACGAGACAGCAAATTATTTTTCATAGTCTCTACTGCCGCTACATAATTTACCCGGGTAAATGGATTCAACAAATAAAAGGGTAACCCCAATCGGTTTTGCTTACCCCATTTAACCGCACAGAAAATATGAAAGAAGGTGATAACATCGGCAAAATAGGTTTGGTGATTGCTTACAAAGAGCACTCTTTGCTTGGGCAAATTTTTAAGGTGCTCCGTGCCGCTGATCGTTAAGCGATTGACCCAGGCAAGCCCCGGATAACTAGCTAACCCCACCACCAAAAAAACTAGTTTTCGAATAGGATTGAACTTGATTGCCCTATCTAGAATAGATGCCATGTTGTAATTACTGGTCAACAAATATAACAAGCCCTGCGCTATTGACTAAAACAAAAGGCTGCCCCTTTCGAGACAGCCTTTGATCTACTTGAACAAGAGATTTTACTCGGGAGCTTTTTCTTCTCCGCCCTCTTGCATTTTTTTCTTAAGATCGGCCAGTACACCCAGGTCTCCTAAAGTAGCTTTCTCTACTTTACCCTGAATGTTCTTAACCGCTTTCTTGGTCTTTTCGGCATCAGCACGCACTTCTTTTTTCGCTAGTTCTGCCTCTTCTTCTTTTCCTTGCTCCCAGATGCGGGTATGAGACAGTACGATGCGCTTTTCGTTGCGATCGAATTCAATGACCATGAAAGAAGCTGTTTCGTCGGCAGCGATGCTCTTACCATCTTGCTTGGCCAGGTGACGATTGGGGGCAAACCCTTCCAATCCATAAGGCAGCTGAACAGTAGCACCTTTATCGTCACGACGAATAACCAATCCCTCGTGCAGGGTGCCAATGGCAAAAGTCTCCTGCAGTTGGTTCCAAGGATCTTCTTCGAGTTGCTTATGTCCGAGTTGCAGCTTGCGATTATCCTTATCGATTCCCAGGATCATCACATCGATATGCTGACCTACTTTGGTATACTCTGTGGGATGATTAAAACGCTTTAGCCAGCTTAGATCGCTGATATGGATCATACCACCTATACCGGGCGCCAATTCTACGAATACGCCATAGTTAGTGATATTCTTGACTAGTCCATCGTGGCGACTTCCTTCGGGGAATTTGTTTTCTATCTCATTCCAAGGATCGGCCGTAAGTTGCTTGATCGACAGGCTCATCTTGCGGCTGTCTTTGTCGAGTGTCACAATCTTGGCTTCGTGCTCATCGCCCAGCTTAAAGAATTCTTTGGCGTTGATGGGGGTATTGGCCCAAGTAATCTCAGACACGTGTACCAATCCTTCTACACCGGGTTGAATTTCGAGGAAGGCACCGTAATCTTCGATATTGACTACGCGACCTTTCACTACATTGCCCTCGGCAATGGCACCACCCAACACATCCCAAGGATGTGGGGTCAGTTGCTTCAAGCCAAGGCTAATGCGACGCTTCTCGTCATCGAAGTCGAGTACCACCACGTTGATCTTTTGATCAAGCTTGAGCACTTCGGAAGGATGAGAGATACGCCCCCATGAAATATCGGTGATGTAAAGAAGTCCGTCGAGACCACCCAGGTCCATAAAGGCCCCGAAATCGGTAATGTTCTTGACAGTTCCCTCTAGTACCTGGCCTTTTTCGAGCTTGCTCATGATCTGCGCTCGCTGGGCCTCAATATCGCTTTCAATGAGCGCCTTGTGTGAAACAACGGCATTCTTGATGGCTTCATTAATCTTAACGACTTTAAACTCCATGGTCTTACCCACGAACTGGTCGTAATCAGTTACGGGCTTAACATCGATCTGTGATCCTGGCAAGAAAGTTTCCATGCCAAATACATCTACGATCAATCCTCCCTTGGTCTTAGACGTAACGGTACCAGTAATAACCTCTCCGGTTTTGTGTACCTCTACAATACGCTCCCAAGCACGAGTGATACGAGCCTGACGGCGGCTAAGATTGAGATGTCCATCTCGGTCTTCTTTTTCTACGATCATTACCTCTACCTCATCGCCAACGGCGAGTGCGGGCAGATCGCGAAATTCATTGAGTGAAATAAGTCCATCACTTTTGAATCCGATGTTCAGAACTACATCGGTCTTGGTAAGACCAACAACGATTCCTTTGATCAGTTCTCCATCGCTCAGTTGAACGAAGGTGTTCTCGTAGACTTTGTGATACTTCTCTTTCTCTGCTTCGGAGTAAGAGGTTACGTTACGCTTATCGACACTCCAGTCAAAATCATCATGAGCGCTGGAAACACTCGACACAGGTGCTGTTGTTGTCGCTGCAGCGGCGGCCGACAAATCGGTAGCCTGCTCCTGTGCATCAGCGTTTAGTTGTTTTGAAATTTTGTTTTCAAACATGATAACGTTCCCGAGGGTTTTATTTCGGGGATGCAAAGATACGGCTATTATTGCTATTTTCACTAAAAATCGACCCTTGCTCTACGCCTCTATAAAGCTTGTTGGAAGACTGGCAATCAAGATCTTATGCAGAAAGATCTGGATCAGCAACCCCGAGATGCTCCAACGCAGAGGACCGATACTTTTGGCCGTCAATCACCCTAACTCTTTTTTGGACTCCATCATACTGGATCTACTCTTTGAAGCCCCTGTCTGGGCACTTGCCAGAGGGGATGCGTTTCGAAATAAAACGCATGCAAACTTGTTGCGCAAACTAAATATACTCCCCGTTTATCGCAGCAGTGAAGGCGTCTCTAATCTCGGCATCAACTATCAAACCTTTACTGCCTGCGTGGCCTTATTTCGACAAAATCAAATTGTAACTATCTACAGCGAGGCCCGTTGCGTAAACGAATGGCATCTGCGCCCACTAAAAAAAGGTACTGCCCGCTTAGCCATACAGACATGGGAAGCAGGTATTCCTCTTACCGTACTACCCGTAGGCCTCAACTATAGTTCGTTTCGCAGCTTCGGAAAAAATGTGGCGATCAACATCGGCGAACCAATCCATGCACACGACATCCCACGAGAAAACAGCAGCGACGGACAACGCCTCAATGCTTTTAACCAACTACTACTGCAACGACTACAGCCACTGGTCTATGAGATTGACAAGCACGACAACGATGCACTCGAGAAAAAACTTGGCGTTAGCGTATCTGCTTTCGAAAAGATATTTTGGTTTTTGCCAGCACAAGCGGGACGATTTATTCATTGGCCATTGTATAAACCCATTCAAAAAATGGCCTTACACTATTTTGGCAATACGGGACATTACGATTCGGTGGTCAGTAGCTTGCTGCTACTTTTATATCCCATCTATTTACTATGCATGAGTGGACTACTATGGTGGTATACAAACTCGCTTTTGATTGCAACAGCCCTGTTGATCGTAGCCCCCTTTTGTGCCTGGTGCAGCGTACGTATCAAGCCTCAGTTCGATTTACCAACCCCAACTAACCCTGTGCAGCAGCAATAGCGCGAGCTGCCAGCATTCCGCTACTCCAGGCATGCTGAAAATTAAAGCCGCCGGTAATGCCGTCTACATTCATGATCTCTCCGGCAAAATAGAGGTGAGAAACTTTTTTACTCATCATTGTGGCTGGATCTATTTCTGCTAACGCCACCCCTCCAGCCGTTACAAATTCTTCTTTAAACGTGGTCTTCCCCTCTACGTGAACAGACATATCGGTCAATAGACGTATCAGCAGATTTTCTTCCCTGCGTGTAAGATCGGCCCATCTTCGATCGGCTGCGATGCCAGCTTGCGATAAAAAGAATTCCCACAGCCGCTGGGGAATAGACTGCAATTTTCCGTTACTGAGCTTTTGAGTAGGATGCTGTGTGCGTTGATCGTTAAAAAAATCCGAGAGCGATGCGGCTGTAAAATGAGATCTGCCCAGCCAATTAATTTGTATATCGAAGCTATAGTTTCGCTGGGCTAATTCGCGAGCCCCATAGGCGCTTAGTTTTAAAATGGCCGGACCACTCAATCCCCAATGGGTAATTAATACCGGACCCGTCTGTATCAATTTGGTACCACTGATCTTTACACTTACCTCAGGCACCGAAACCCCCTGCAGCGAAACAATAGGATGCGCGGGCGCATTGAATGTAAAAAGAGAAGGCACCGGTTCTTCGATGCTATGCCCCAGCTCCCTGATCCAATCGAAAGAAGCAGATTGCGCAAAACCGCCGCAGGCTATGCAGCAAAAATCAGCGCTTATTGATTCTCCTGCCTGGGTATGCACGATAAACGGACCTGATAGAGAAAGCGTATTGATTTCGATACGCTGCACGCCGGTTTTCAATCTGATCTGTACCCCATATAGGGCCGCTTCTTGCAATAAGACATCGATGATGGTTTGAGAGCTATCCGTTACAGGAAACATCCTACCGTCTGCCTCTGTCTTTAAGTTGACATTTCGAGCAGCGAACCAATCGATAGTATCTGTAGTAAAAAAAGAATGCTGATAACGCTTTACAAATTGAGCGCCGCGGGGATAGTACCCGGGTAAGTCTTGCCTATCAAAGCAGGCATGCGTTACATTGCAACGACCGCCACCACTAACTTTGACCTTTGCCAATAATTTATTAGACTTCTCTACTAAAATTACCCGAACAGAAGGAGCCATCCTCGCCACATTAACTGCGCAGAATAAGCCTGCAGCTCCACCCCCAATCACGACCAATGTTTGTGTTACGGGTAGACCCATACCTAAAATGCTGCAGTTAGCTATTAAGTAGTAAATAAATTAGGATTCGCCTTTTCGGCCGCTTCGATTGCCGTGAAATCCGATAAAACATCGGCGCGGTCTTTTTGTACACATACATCGTGCTCAAAATGCACGGAGGGTTTTCCATCTTTGGTACGCACAGTCCAACCATCCGAAGCAGTATACACTTCTTTTTTACCCAAATTGATCATGGGCTCAATGGCCAGCACCAACCCTTCTTTTAGTTTAGGGCCTGTTCCTCGTTTTCCATAATTAGGAACTTGAGGGTCTTCGTGCAAGTCTCTCCCCAGCCCATGACCCACCAATTCTCTGACCACGCCATAGCCATATTTCTTTTCGGTGTGCGACTGAATGGCAAATGAGATATCGCCAACTCGGTTTCCGGCCACCGCTTTCTCGATTCCCAGGTATAACGACTCCTTCGTTACCTTAATCAACTGCATCACCTCAGTACCCGGGTCGCCAATCGCGAAGCAATAGGCATGATCGCCATGCCAACCCCCGTAATAAACCCCGATATCGACCGAGATAATATCTCCCTCCTTTAGCTCCTGTTTGGTTGGGAAACCATGCACGACCACATCATTGACCGATAAGCAAGAATTATAAGGATAGCCATGGTAATTTAAAAAAGAAGGAATGGCCCCGTTATCCCTAATAAAAGTGCCTATCAGCTGATCGAGCCATAAGGTAGTAATACCCGGACGAAGCACGCTGGCCACCTCGGTCAAACTGCGACTCACCAACAAGGCTGACTGACGCATACTCTCGATCTCAGAAGAAGACTTTATGATCATGGGTGCAAATATCCTCTAAAAAAATAAAACCCGGCCGTTTGACCGACCGGGCTTACCTATTCACAAAACAATATTTTACATGTCGACAGGTGCTGCTGTTTGGCGACCTTGTATACGACCGCTTTTCATAAGTCCGTCGTATTGGCGCATCAACAGTTGCGTCTCGATCTGTTGCAAGGTGTCGAGTATAACGCCTACCATAATCAACAGCGAGGTACCCCCAAAGAAAGTAGAGAACTGCTGTGTAACACCCAACCTCTCAGCGATACCAGGTAGAATACCCACCAGCGCCAACAAGATGGCCCCCGGAAATGTAATACGATCCATAATGGCACCTATGTAATCGGCAGTGGGCTGTCCTGGTTTTACACCGGGCACAAATCCGTTATTCTGCTTTAGATTATCGGCAATCTGTTTGGGATTAAAGATAAGAGCCGTATACAAGAAGGTAAACCCGATTACGACCACCGAGTAAATGACCATGTACCAAATATTACTCTGGTCAGTAATTGCCTGTAAAAACGCATTGTTTTGCGTATTGTAGTTGGCAAAAATGGTAGGAATAAAGATGATGGCTTGCGCAAAAATGATAGGCATTACACCTGCGCTGTTGACCTTGAGAGGCAAGAACTGACGGGCACCTCCAAATTGGCGACTACCCACAATTTGCTTGGCATAATTAACAGGCACTTTACGCACACCTTGCACAAGCAAGATACAGCCCATAATAATAGCGATCAAAATAGCCATTTCTACAATAAAGACGAGTATTTGACCATTACGAACCGACTTGGCACTTAACTCTTGTAAGAAAGATTGAGGCAGGCGGGCTAAAATACCAATCATGATGATGAGTGAAGTTCCGTTACCAAGTCCTTTGTCGGTAATCTTCTCACCCATCCACATCACAAACAAAGTACCGGCAGTCAATACCACTACAGTCGTTAACCAGAAATAAGGAGCAAATCCTGCTATGATGCCACCACCCTGCTGTGTTAAACCTTGCAGATAGGTAACATAGGCAGACGCTTGCAACAATGTAACAATCACAGTGAGATATCGAGTGTACTGATTAATCTTCTTTCTTCCACTCTCTCCCTCCTTTTGCATCTTTTGAAAGCGGGGAACCAAAACGGTCAACAGCTGTACAAAGATCGAGGCAGAGATGTAGGGCATGATACCCAACGCGAAAATAGAGGCCTGGTTAAAGGCACCTCCAGAGAAGGCATCGATTAGACCCAGGATACCAGTGCTATTCTCGGCAGTAGCCGACAATTTGATCGGATCGATACCGGGCAGAGCTATATGAGCCCCAATCCGATAAATCGTGATCATCAGCAACGTGAACAGGATCTTACTGCGCAACTCCTCGATGCTCCAGATATTCTTTAGTGTTTGAAAAAAGTTTTTCACGGGGCTATGGGTGTTTTAGTCCGCTAATTTATTTTACAATTTCGACCGTGCCACCAGCAGCTTCTACAGCAGCCTTGGCTTTTTCGCTGACAGCATTGATACGGAAACTGTATTTTCCTTTGAGCTCTCCGTTACCAAGCAGTTTTACCAGATCGGTCTGGGCAATAAGTCCGTTGATATAGAGATTCTCCAGCGAAAACTCGGTAATGTTGTACTTGGCAGCCAACTGCTCGATCTGTCCAAGGTTGAATACTTTGTAAGAAACCCGATGAGGATTCTTGAATCCGCGCTTGGGAACCCGGCGCTGGATGGGCATCTGGCCTCCCTCATGGGCCATTTTGCTTTTGAAACCGGTACGGCTTTGCGCACCTTTGGTTCCTTTGGTAGAAGTACCCCCGTGTCCGGATCCATCTCCGCGGCCGATACGTTTTGTCTTGTGAGTAGCTCCTTTGGCGGGCTTTAACTGATGAAGTTTCATGGCTTTTATTGTTTACTTATCGCCCCGAAAGCATTTTACACGGGGCTCGCTTAAAAAATAGAATGGCTCCTTGCGGAA
>CANGYW010000063.1 GCA_947458335.1 Chitinophagaceae bacterium
AAGACCGAATCGGAGAGCGACTGAATTCGACGCACATCCAAACTAGCCAGCCGCTCTGCTCTCTTTGGGTCCATAGAGCAAAATAACCTACCCGCTTAGTTCAATCAATGATAAAAATCAATTACACCACTGCAATCAATATAGAAAGGGGATTCAAGATCAGGTAAGGCCTGAAATGAGACCTACCCTTTATTAAACCAATACTCGTGGAGTTTACTTCTTTGTGTAAAGAAACCCCGCCGAAAGCGTTGCAGCTGAACTGCCACCCACGTAAATATCGAACCAACCAGGCTCAAGGAGTAATTTACCCTCGCCATCATAATACCCTAAAAGGGAGGTCGGCAACTCAAAACTGACTATGGTGCTGGCCCCTGAATCAAGTTTTACCTTTTTAAATCCCTTCAACTCCCGAACAGGGCGAACCAGAGAGGACACCCGATCGTGAATATAAAGCTGGGCAACCTCTTCTCCTGCAAGCGATCCAGTATTAGTCAGTTTGACAGTGACTGTAATCGTATCAACCCGATCCAAAAGCTGAATATCGGAATAGCTAAATTGGGTATAGCTCTTGCCGTAACCAAACTCATACAAAGGAGTATGTGATTCATCTATATAATGTGACCAAAAAACCTCTTTCTTAGGGCCGGGGCGACCGGTAGAAAAATGATTGTAATAAATAGGAAGTTGTCTATCGCTGCGCGGAAACGTCATAGGAAGTTTTCCGGAGGGATTGTACTGGCCTATTAGTACATCGGTAATGGCATGGCCGCTTTGTGAGCCGGGTTGCCAAGCCAATAAAATGGCAGGAATGTGCTCAGCGGCCCAAGTAATAGCCAAGGGACGACCGGTAGTGAGTACTAAGACGATATTGGGATTGACCGCGTACACAGCTTCTAGCAATTGCTGCTGAAGGCCGGGCAGATTAAGCTGTGCCCTGCTTCTGCCCTCTCCTGATTGTAGCCCATGTTCACCCAGCATCATCACCACTACATCAGCGTCTTTGGCAATATCGACAGCATAAGCCATACCACTGGTGTCATAACTATTGATAGCCAGCTCTTGTACAAAATGAACGGGGCCTTCTGCCACCAAATTAACGCCGGGGGCATACTGATACGTAATACCCGCTGCATCGAATCCCTCGAGCAACGATACGGCACTGCTGTCTTTTGCAGCAAGCCGCCAGTTGCCAAGTGGGCTATTCTTATCGGCAGCCATAGCTCCAATAACGGTAATCTTTTTTTTCTGTGGCTGCAGCGGCAATAATTGTTTCTCATTTTTTAGCAATACCATAGAGCGTTTTGCCATATCTCTGGCCACCTGCGTATGCTCGGGATGCATAGCATACACTTTTTCGCGGGTGCTGTCACAATACTTATAAGGATCTTTAAAAAGACCCAGCTGGTATTTTAAGCGTAAGACACGACGAACCGATTGATCAATAGTAGCCAGCGAAACAGTTCCCTTGCGTACCTCTTCTTTCAAGTGATTGACATAGGCATAGCTCTCCATATCCACATCCGAGCCGGCATTAGCAGCCAAAGAGGCTACCTGGCTAAGATTCTCTGCAAATCCATGATCGATCATTTCAACGCCCGATCCCCAGTCAGATACCACTACCCCGTTAAACTTCCAGTTCTTTTTAAGAATATCTTGTACTAGGTAGTGATTAGCTGTTGCAGGAACACCGTTTAGGATATTGAAAGAGTTCATTACAGAAGCTACACCTGCCTGAACAGCTGCATTAAAGGGCGGCAGAATTATATTATGTAACGTGAGTGCGCTTACATCGACTGTGTTATAATCGCGACCGCCCTCCGCAAAACCATAACCAGCAAAATGTTTGGCAGTAGCCAAAATAGAAAAGGGAGATAAAAAATCATTACCCTGAAACCCCTTGACTCGTGCAACGGCGATCTGTGATCCAAGGTAAGGATCTTCACCGGCTCCTTCCATAACCCGACCCCAACGAGCATCTCGCGAGATATCGACCATGGGCGCAAAAGTCCAATTGATTCCTGAAGAAGCGGCCTCGGTAGCTGCAACACGAGCAGAACGTTCAATGGCTGGCAAATCCCAACTTGCTGCTTCGGCCAGCGGAATGGGCAATACGGTATTATAGCCATGCACCGCATCGAATCCAAATAGCAGCGGAATACCCAACCTAGATTCATTGACGACCAGCTCCTGCAACTTGCGAACCTGCTTTACACCCCTCACATTAAGTACCGAGCCCACTAACCCTTGCTTAAAATGATCGTATTTGAATTTATCAGCTCCCGCTTGGGGTGCAGGGCCCGTCACATCCCAAAAACCATTGTATTGATTCATCTGTCCGATCTTCTCTTCAATTGTCATCTTTAATAAAAGACGATCAATAATGCTTTCGATGGAATCCGATAAAGGTTGTTGCGCACTAAGAGCTTGAAAACCCACCAGGCATAAAAAGAAAAATAAAATGGTTCGCTTAAGAAAAAACATGAAAAAGAATTAAAAGCAATTACTGATAGACGCGGACGTAGTCCACTTTCATTTTTCGGGGAAACACGGTGTCATCTACCCCCTTCTTACCACCAAAGTCACCTCCCACAGCCACATTGAGTACTAAATGGAACAATTGATCGAACGGCCATTTGTCTGTATTCGCAGGGGTGCTGTTGAATACCTGATGAGCGGCCCCATCGATCATAAAAACAATGGACTCCGAGGTCCACTCGATCGAGTAGGTATGAAATGAGCTATATATATTCTTTACGGGGATCAACGAAACTTTCTGTGTACCCAACATGCCATTATAGGACCCGGTGTGGATAGTCTGGTACACCGAATCAGGGGTATAACCCACTGTCTCTGCAATATCTATCTCCCCGCTTTTTGGCCAGTTGCCATATTTTTTTTCGGTAGGCAACATCCATATAGCGGGCCATAGTCCCATTCCATCGGGAAGTTGTGCTCTAACCTCAATACGCCCGTATTTCCAATCTCCTTTGTTACGGGTTACCAATCTGGCCGACGTATACTTTGCATCGCCATAGGCTTCTTTGCGAGCTTCAATAACCAAGTACCCGCCTTCGACACGCGCATTTTCTTTTCGGCTCCAGGTGTAATATTGCCATTCATTATTACCCCAGCCACATAACTCGGGACATCCTCTGGCCTTGTCATAATCCCACTTAGTTGAATCGGGGAGCCCTGTGTAATTGAACTCATCGGCCCAAACGAGCTTTTTATAGCGAGAGCTCTGCGCCAAAAGGCAAGAAGGAAAACCCAACATCACTATTAAGAATGTATACAGGAAAGAAACACCGCCTACTCTCATAAAATTTATTTACTGATACACACGCACATAATCGATCTCCATCGTTCCCGATGAAAAAGCAGGATCTACTGATCCACCAAAATTTCCTCCCATGGCCACATTGAGCAGAAGAAAGAAAGGTTGGTTAAAAGGAAGGTTGGCACTATTAGCTACGGTAAAGTAGGTTCGATCATCTACCGACATCCGAATGAACTGTGCTGTCCACTCACAGGTATACTTGTGAAATTCTGTAGTGGCATTCTGAATTAGGGTCGTAGCTCCAATTCCATTTCCACCAGAATTGCCTGTGTAATGAATGGTACCATGAATGCGATTGGGGTCATTACCCCGATGCTCCATAATATCAATTTCACCACATGCGGGCCAGCCGGCAGTCAGAAAATTATCCCCCAACATCCAGGTAGCAGGCCAGGTACCCGCCCCGGCTGGCAACTTAGCAGAGATCTCTACCTTACCATATTTAAAAGAAAACTTAGAACGAGATAATAATCGGGCTGATGTAAATGCACTGCCACTAAAATTTTCGCGTTTGGCGATGATCTTGAGGGTGCCGGCAGAAACAACAGCATTATCTAACCGATTGGTATAAAACTGTAGCTCATTGTTACCCCATCCTCCTGCACCAAGATCGTATCCCCATTTAGATGGGTCGGGTGCGCCTGGCGTATTAAACTCATCGGACCAAATAAGAGATTGAGCTACTGTTACAGTAATAGTAGTAGACTTGGAAGCCGTTAACCCGCCAGCGCTTTTGGCGATTACATTTACCTGATAGATTCCTGAGGCAGGGTAACGGTACGTGGTAGAACCTGAAATAGAAGTAGCAAAAATGCCATTTCCGAAATCGAAATCATAGCTTACAGCATTCGTAGCAGTAGCCGTAAAAGCTACTATACCGCTGTTATCGCTACTGACCTGGGCAGTAAGAGTAACATTAGTCGGAGCTGTATCGTTTGGCGGCGGCTTTTTTTCGCCACAAGCCACGAGCCATAAACTCCCCCACAAGAACCCTATCACAAAACGCATAACTTCTTATGGCTTCACTTTTAGCTTTTGATACCAAGAGTTACCATCTGTTCCAATATTGCGGATATGCATGGTGGTAGCTGTTATCTCCAGTATCTCATATACGGTTCCGCCGGTCCCAAAATTAATGATCCCGTTACCAGGTACTGTAAACTGAATACGGGTAGACTGTGCCGGCGTAGAAGTAGAGGTAGCATCCTGAAAGATGAGCGATTTAGTACCGCCCGGGTTGATGGTAAAGCAATTATCTCCTCCACTAAACCCGTAGAAGGCACTAGATGCACCGATCGAGAAAGAAGCACCCTTGTTATCGACTCTCATCGTTACCCGATTAGCAGCATCTCTACTAAAAGTGATCTCATCATCATAGGCACAGGCCTCTCGAGTATTAGGCCCCGCAGAATACCAAATGGGCGAAAAGGCATCACTGGGTCCTACTCCAAAATGTCCGGGAGCATCCTTATCGGTAACCCAAATACGAGAGGAAGTACCTGTTAAAGCATTCAGGATAGTAGTCGGAATTTGAAAGGCCACGAACACTCTTATCCTTTTACTGATGGTCGAGATACTGCCCCCGGTTCCAATAGCATTGACAGTGATCGTATAATCGGATGTTCCGGGAATACCATATTTATAGGTGAGCGCGCCGGTGGGAACCACACGCTGCTGGCCGTCGCCAAAATCAATTACGTAAGTAAGAGCCCCTTTGGCATTGACCGTAATTTGAACATTACCGGTACCATTTCCATTGGGATTGGCGGCATCTACCCCTGCTATGGCAGTGGTCAGCACTAGATCTGTGGGCGCTTTCAGGTCCCCAAAAGAATAGGACTGCTTTTCGCAAGCCGACAGTACAAAAAGAAGCACGACGGCTGTGAGTATTTTATTGATGGTAAGCATATGTCAGGTTATTTAAAAGATTAATGAAGTCTGAGATCATCGAAGAGAAAAGTAAAGTTGGCCGATCCGTCTCCGGGAGTGCCTAATTCGAAAATAAGAACGACCCGATCATACACATTACCCGTATTGATGGCGCTATAATCGAAGGTGAGCTCTTCCCAACCACTCGCCACAGTAGTGGCCACTTCACGCTCATAATTTTGTGCGGGATTAGACGAGTTCTCTACCTTGAGTAACACCCTTGCTCCTGCACGAGGAGAAAAGACTTTCATCTTGAACGTACGAGAGATAGCAAAATTGATGGGCTGAGATAAGGTCAGGAAGCTACCTCCCCAGGGCTGACCGGGATTCTTGATCATCCTGGCTACTTTGGCACTGGTATTAATACCTCCGGACTGCGGATTATTAATTACGCTTACATTGCCACCGTCAAAATCGAACCAGCCGTAGGTGACAGGATATTCAAAATTGAGAGGGATTGCTACAGGGAACGTATTAGTCAAACGAATATCATCAAACAAGAAAGTAAAATTGGCTGAGCCATCGCCGGGGGTTCCCAACTCGAAAATAAGTACTACCCTGTCATACACATTGGCAGCATTGATACCGCTATAATCAAAAACTAGGTCTTCCCACGCATTTGCGATAGAGGTAGTAACTTCTTTTTCGAAATTGATATTGCTATTGGTGGAGTTCTCTACCTTCAACAATACTTTGGCTCCCACACGTGGAGAGAATACCTTCATCCGGAAAACTTTGTTAACGCTAAAATCCATAGGCTGACTGAGCGTAAGAAAACTTCCGCCCCAGGGCTGACCTGCATTCTTGATCATACGACCTACTCTGCTGCTGGTATTGATTCCATTGATCTGAGGGTTTGGAACCACGGTGGCATTTCCGCCGTCAAAATCGAACCAATTGAAGTTGGTAGACGTTGATTCAAAGTCAAGCGGCAAGCTCAAGGGTAAACTATTGACCAGTCGGATATCATCCATTAAAAAAGTAAAGTTGGCAGAGCCATCACCCATTGTACCATTATCGAAAATAATAACGATACGATTATAATTTTGCGAAGCATTGATGGTGCGATAATCAAAGACCATATCTTCCCAAGCATTGGCTACCGTGGTAAGAACTTCTTTTTCGAAGTTGATAGCTCCATTAGCACTGTTCTCTACTTTCAACAACACTTTAGCACCAACACGGGGAGAGAAGACCTTCATGCGGAAGATCTTGTTCGCGCTAAAATCGATATTGGAGCTTAGGGTCAGAAAACTACCACCCCAAGGTTGACCGGCATTTTTTACCATACGGGCTACCTTGCTACTGGTATTGATACCATTAGCCTGCGGATTATTGATAACGGTTACGTTACCCCCATCAAAATTGAACCAGTTGTAGTTGATCGTGGGGGATTCGAACGTAAGGGGCAATAAAATAGGATCCACGATGGTGATCGGAACGATTTGCTGACTGGTTGCGGCTCCTCCGCTTTGTGCTACGACACGAATATTATAAGTGCCGGTAGCAGCATAGGTGTAACTAACGGTTTGCCCCTCCAAGAAGGTGACTGGCGTTTCGTTAGGACTGGCACCGAAGAATACTCTGAAATTAGTCTCATAAAGTGCCGTAGCCGATACATTGACCTTATAGTTGTTAGCAGGATCGATTGTAGCCGTAACCTGTAAGTTTTCGGGCGCTCTAAATGCCACCGTCAACTGCTTGGTCATCTCTGTCATCTTACCATTGACAGAGTAGCCCACCAGCTTTACGTTGTACACTCCTTCGGGATAGATATGCGTAGTATTCTTACCGGCAGCTACCTTAACGGGTGTTGTAGATCCATGACCATAAAACACATCGTAACTGATAGCGCCTACTCCATTGGGGGTGATGGTTACCAGTCCGGTATTATCTTGGGTAATCTCAAAAAGCACCGACAACGAATCGGGAGCCTTACCATTGGCGGCAAAGGAGACGTCCTCGAATTTTTCTTTTTGACATCCGGCCAGTGTCGCTAACAGGATGCTGAGGGTGAGGAAGTATTTCATACGTTTCTATTTATTTGGATGTAAGATTAATAACCTGAATTTTGCGTGAGCGCAGAGATATCGATCTCGGGTTGAGGAATTGGGAATACCTCGTGCTTTCCGGCAACAAAGCCAGTGATCTTTGAGGCCGCCTGACCGGTACGCACCAGATCGAAGAAGCGATCTCCTTCCATTGCCAACTCTAACCGCCTTTCATCCCAAATGGCTTGACGCAACGCGGTACCAGTAGCAGAAATATTGTTCTGCGTATTTCCAAAGGCCCTGGCACGAACCAAATTGAGATATTGTTGTGCCTTAGCGTCGTTAGCAGTGCTAGAGCGATTAAAAGCTTCGGCAGCCATCAGCAAAACATCTGCATAACGAATAGCTCTATAATTATTGAGATAGTTCAACTCAACTTGTCCTGAAGTTTCGCCTTTGCGAGGATGATATTTTTGATTGTACATACCGGTATTCTTATAGGGAGCAACCTGGTATGTGATTCCCATTCCGGGATTAGCCTGTTTGTATGCCTCGATCTCTAAGATGGTAACCGCTTTTCTTCTATCCCCTGCCGTAAAGGCATTGGCCAGTGAGGTAGTAGGTAAATTAAAACTCCATCCGCTGGCATAGGGCATAGAGGCATTTCCATTTAAGCCACGTACGCCGCACATTTGCACGGCCAAATTACCCTGACCGCGGTTACTACCTCCCCAGTTATAATAAGGAGAGTTGTTAGAGTATTGAATCTCGAAAATAGACTCAGGACCATTCTCTCCAGAAGCGAGAAAAACGGAGGCAAAATCGCCAGGGAGTGAAAAGGCATTAGAGGTGATAACGGCATCAAGTGTAGTAGCGGCCGCATCAAATTTATTTTGATAAAGCAACACCTTGCCTAGTAAGGCCTGTGCCGCATATTTGGTAATACGCCCTTTCATCACTTGTGTGGCAGGCAACGCGGTAATGGCCGCTGCCAGATCGCGTTCGATCTGTGCATAAACCTCTGCCTTGGGCGAACGTTGCAATTTTCTAGAGTCACTTAGTGAAAGTCTGCGATCGGTGAATAGAGGCACATCTCCAAAAAACCGCACCAGATGGAAGTAATAGTAAGCACGCAAGAAATATACTTCGCCATATAAAGCATCCTTGCCCGCAAAATTGACCGCCTTGCCAGCTGGGTTGAGTGACTTGTACTGATGCATGTAATTGGCACGGTTGATTCCTTCGTAAGCCGCTTGCCACAGCTCAGTTAAGATGGCGTTGACAGGCGTATGCGTAAAATCATCGATCTGCTGAAACGAAAGCACATCAGAGGCATTCTCGCCACCGCTGTTTGCATCGTTAGTGGCAATATCGCCTATCATAGGAGCATGGGTTAACCACTGCAGCGGTGTATATACACTCACGGCCATGGTCCGGTAGTCGGACTCCGATTGCAGATAATCCATTTCGGTAATACGAAAATCTTCTCTGGGGTTGTAATCGGTCCACTTAGTACAACCGGTGAATCCGGTGATTAGCGTGACCAGACTCAACAAATAAATAAATTGCTTTTTCATATCGTAAATCGTTTTCGGTTTTATAGTTTGATGTCAAGTCCAAAAGAGAATGTACGAGCCTGTGGATAAGCACCACGATCGATACCAGTATCCATAATACCGCCAGCGATCTCTGGATCTAGACCGGTAAACTTGGTCAATGTAAATGCATTTCGTACCTGCAGGTAAACACGCAGGCTTTTACATACATTTTTAAGTGATGTAGCAGGCAGAGTATATCCCAACTGGATGTTCTTGAGCTTAATAAAGGAACCGTCTTGAACATAACGGTCCGAAACACGAATATTACTATTGGCATCGGTAAAGCTATAACGAGGATAGCGAGGATCATTGGTCGTTCCCTCTCCGGTCCAGCGAGCCAAGGTCATGCGACTGCGGTTGGTGTAGTTGCCATTTCTTTCCCAAGCACTGTACACATCATTACCGACCGATGCGTAGGTAAAGGCTGTAAGGTCGATATTCTTGTATTCCAGATTCAAATTCCAGCCAATGGTAAAGTCAGGAAACGGGTCTCCAATCTTTGTTTTATCGTTGGCATCAATAATACCATTGCCGTCCATGTCAGCATAGCGAATATCGCCAGGTACTGCACCGGCCTGCGTGGGGGCTCCGGCGATTTCGGCAGCATTTTGAAAGATGCCAATAGCTCTGTGTCCATAAAAATAGCCGGGCGTTTGACCTCTTTCGAACACCGTTACACTCTGGTTTTGTCCATTGAAATAATACCCCCCGAGAATCTTGGCGGTACCATCGGAGTTAGTAGCCGTCACTTCATTTTTAGCGGCTGTAAAGTTGACGTTGGTGTTGACCCTGAATTTTTTTCCGGGCAGTGAATTATAACCCAAGGAAATCTCATAACCGGTACTGCGAGTAGCTCCAATATTAGCAGTAGGAATAGGCACTGTGCCCAGGTATAAAGAAGCAGACGGCGTAAAGAGCAGACCATCCACCTCTTTTTGGAACAGATCGGCTGTAAGGCTAACGCGGTTATTGAAAATGGTCATCTCGAAACCAACGTTGGCCTGGGTTTGTTTTTCCCAACGAAGCGCTTCGTTGGCGGCTGAACCTACTGTTGAGCCAGGATAAAATACGTTAGAAAAGTTGTAGCCATTACTATTGGCCGTAGGACCATAGCTGGGGCCTCCAGTAATGATACCAACATATTGCGGATCTACGTTCTCGTTTCCGATAGTTCCGTAGCTACCCCGTATCTTAAGATAATTGATGAAATCTACTGTAAAGAACTTTTCGCGGCTCACAACCCAGCCAACCGATCCTGACAAGAAATTGGCGTTTTTGTTCTCTTTACCGAAAGCATACGAACCATCGCGGCGTGCGGTTACAGAGGCCAGATATTTTTCTTGATAATCGTAGTTAAAGCGTAAGAACGAAGAGAGATTGCGGCGAAAATATTGATAGTAATATCCACTGAGCGCATTCGAGTTGGTAGCATTATTATTACCTACTGCGGCTGTAAAGTCGGCGAACTCCCAAGAGTTAAAGGGAACATCCTGACGAAAAGCACCAGCCGTATTTCCGGATACCTTGGCAACGGATAATCCTGCGACTGTTTCGAAATGATGGTCATCTCTGATATTAAAATCGTAATTCGCAAAAGATTCCCAGGTATAATTAAAATTGCTCATTTTTTCGTGCGAAACGCTATTGTTTCTGCCAAGCACGGCCGAGCCATCGGCATTCATAGAATTATCTACGTTGTTAGGGCCATAAAATACCAGCGGGGTAAAGCTCTTGGCATTACCATCATATTTAGTATAACCAAAACGGCTGGTAAAACGAAGTTGCTTGATTGGGCTGTACTGCATCTCGAATTTACCATAGAGCTTAGAGCCGGTATTCTTATTATAAGTGTTTTCTAATTTGGTAACGGGATTGAAGATCTC
>CANGYW010000064.1 GCA_947458335.1 Chitinophagaceae bacterium
CGCTCTTTTTTCAAAGAATGGAAGTCAGGTGGCCCGTTCGGTGTTGTTTGCCCTTATTGCTGGCCTATTTTTGGCCAAGTTGGTGGCGGCCTTATTTTTTCTTACCGATGATATTCGACGGGCCTTACAATGGAGTGTAACCAAGATTGTCAGTAACAAACCGACTACCGGGGCGGTAGAACAAGTTGAACTAATTTCTCGTTCCGCATTTTTGAGCTGGGCTGGCATGTTGGCCGGTTCGGGTCTTTTTGGGGCACTGGCCTATGGCATGGGAAACCGGTATCGGTACCAGGTCAAGCATCTTAAACTACGCTTTGCTAACCTGCCCGCAGCCTTTAATGGATTGCGTATTGTGCATATCTCAGATATTCATTCCGGCAGTTTTACAGACCGCTCCGCCGTAGAGCGAGGAGTCGAAAAGATTATGGCACAATCGCCGGATTTGATCTTATTTACCGGCGATTTGGTTAATAATCTGGCCACCGAGATGAATCCTTATCTTTCTGTGTTTGGTCGTCTTCGGGCTCCGCTAGGAGTGTACTCTGTGCTCGGTAATCATGACTATGCCGATTATGTTCGATGGGATAATGCCGAAGACAAGCTGGCCAATCTAGCTTTACTAAAAGATATGCAACGCCAAATGGGATGGCGATTGTTACTCAATGAGCAGGCTTTGATCGAAAAGGATGGACAGCGGTTACTATTACTTGGTGTAGAAAACTGGAGTGCAAAGCTTCGTTTTCCAAAATATGGCGACTTATCGCGTGCTTATGGAGACGGTACGGCAGCACTCTTTAAGATTTTAATGACGCACGATCCCTCTCATTGGAGGGCAGAGGTCTGCGAGAAGTATAACGATATTGCGCTCACCTTATCGGGACACACACATGGTATGCAATTTGGTGTAGAGTTGCCGGGCATGCGCTGGAGTCCTGTACAATACTTTTATAATGAGTGGGCAGGCCTCTATGAGCTGGGGCAGCAAAAACTGTATGTCAATACCGGATTTGGATTTATTGGTTATCCGGGGCGAGTGGGCTTTTTGCCAGAGATCACACTTATTGAGTTATTCTCAAAAGATTAACACCCGGTGGATAATAAGTAGCCCACCAATAGAGTTTTGTAGGGGTATATTTGATCGTTAACCAAACACACCACTGTATGAAACCCAGGTTATTGATTCTTGTATTTGCGGTACTCCTATCTTTTGTATCAAATGCCCAATTTCATCTTGGGGTAAAGGCAGGTACCAATGTAACCAAACTAGATGGCCGCTCTTTTGAAGATGAATTCTCTTACGGCTATCAGTTAGGCGCCTTTGCGGAGATCAAGCTATCCAAGCAATTGACCTTGCAGCCTGAGTTGCTTATCAACCAGTACAAGAATGCACTTGATTCTAGCTATAACAATCTTTTGAATAATGCCCTTCGAGGACTTACCTCAGTAAAGATGGAATACCTCTCTATTCCCGTACTGCTCAACTACAAGTTAGGAGGCGGATTTATTTCGTTGCAGGCCGGTCCTCAGTTCGGTATCTTGTTTGACCGCAGTAACTCATTTGGGCAAAATGCACAAAATGCCTTTAAGCAAGGAGATTTTTCGATGTTGGGGGGCGTTCAGCTAAAAGCCGGTATTTTCAGGATCAATGGACGTTACTTTATCGGGCTCAACGATATCAATGACCTGACCAACGACTCCCGCTGGAAAAACCAGGGTTTTCAGCTCTCAGTTGGCATGACCATACTCTAGATCGATCCATTTTGTCAGGTAGTGGCCGCGGGGCATGATTGTTGGCTATTATGTATTCCCGCGTTCTGTCATCTATTTTCACGGCCTCCAAGCGGTGGGGTGACAGAATGTCTAAATAAACACTACTATGAGAGTCGAAAAACTGATCCTGCATCCCGAAGAAGAAATGGATTTTCTGCCCATTATTCCCCTTAACGAGGGAGCGCAGGATGATGGACAAGAGATTGTGGTGCCCGACACTATCGCCCTTTTACCTCTTCGCAATACAGTGTTATTTCCGGGTGTGGTGCTGCCCATTACGGTAGGCAGAGATAAAAGCATACGCGCTGTAACGGATGCCTACAAGGCCGATAAGCTTATTGGAGTGGTGGCCCAAAAAGATAGTGCGGTAGAAGATCCCGGAGTGGCCGATCTGGAACGTATCGGTACCATTGCCCGCATTGTAAAATTAATCAAGATGCCCGACGGAGGCACCACGGTTATCATTCAGGGTAAGCTCCGTTTTAGCATCGAATCTGTCGTAGCAGAAGAGCCTTATTTCAAAGCAGCCATCAAGTCGTTGAGCGAAGAGTCAGCCCCTCAAGACGAGGATTTTAATGCGTATGTAGCAAATATAAAAGAGCTGGCCGGCCAGATTATTCAGCTATCACCTAACATTCCCACCGAAGCAGGTATCATTTTGCGCAACATAGAAAACCCTGTCTTTTTAGTACATTTTGTAGCCAGTAACCTCAATACCGACATTAGAGAAAAGCAACGGTTGCTCGAGATCGATCCGCTTCGTCAGCGGGCAGACCTACTGATGCAACTCTTGCAAAAAGAGTTACAGTTCGCAGAGCTTCGCAACAAAGTGACCGCTAAAACGCGCACGGAACTCGACAAACAGCAACGGGAGTATTTCTTACAGCAGCAGCTAAAAAGTATTAAAGAAGAGCTTGGTGGCGATACCAATGCGCAAGAGCTAAAAGAAATGCAAAAGAAGGCCGAGGGAAAGCAATGGCCTGCCAATGCCAAAGAAGCTTTTAAAAAAGGGATTGAGAAACTCGAGCGCATGCACCCCAGCACACCAGATTATTCGGTCGTGTACAATCACCTCGATCTAATGCTCGATTTGCCATGGGGCACCTGCACGCAAGATCATTATGACTTAAAAAAAGCTCGCACGACTCTCGATAGAGATCATTATGGCATGCGCAAGATTAAGGAGCGAATTTTAGAACATTTAGCCGTACTTAAGTTAAAGGGAGATATGAAGAGTCCCATCCTCTGTTTTGTGGGCCCTCCCGGTATCGGCAAGACCTCGCTCGGAAAAAGCATTGCAAATGCCATTGGGCGCAAATATGTTCGCTTGAGTTTGGGAGGGCTGCACGACGAAAGTGAGATAAGAGGACACCGCAAGACCTATGTAGGAGCTATGCCTGGTCGGATCTTGCAGTCGTTGCGAAAAGTGCAGGCGTCTAATCCGGTAATGATACTGGATGAGATCGATAAGGTAGGGGCAGACTTTAGAGGCGATCCCTCATCAGCTTTGCTAGAGGTACTTGATCCGGAGCAGAATCATTCTTTTTATGATAATTACCTAGAGTTGGAGTACGATCTCAGCAAAGTGCTCTTTATAGCTACGGCTAATAATATTCAAAACGTCCAGCCAGCCCTGCGCGATCGCTTAGAGATTATCGATTTGAGCGGCTATGCCGTTGAGGAGAAAATTGAGATCGCTAAAAGACACTTGATTCCTCGGCAAAAAGAATTACACGGGCTAAAGAGTAGCTCACTTCGCATTAGCGACAAAATACTAGAAAAGATTATTCAGGATTATACCCGCGAAAGCGGCGTTCGAGAGCTCGATCGACAGCTTGCTTCGTTGATGCGTTTCGAAGCAAAAGAGTTGGTGATGAAAGAAAAGATCAAGCCTACCGTAGGTCCGGCATTGATCGAGAAAGTACTCGGTAAGGCTCGCTATAGCAACGACCTGTACAAGACGGTTCAGCAACCGGGTGTTGCCGTGGGATTAGCCTGGACCTATGTAGGCGGTGATATTTTATTTATTGAGGCCACGGTTAGCGAAGGAAAAGGGGTACTGACCTTAACAGGTAATCTGGGTAACGTGATGAAAGAGAGTGCCACTACTGCGCTAACTTATTTGCAGAGTCATGCCAAAAAGTATAAGATAGATTCAACTTTGTTCGAGAAATCGAATGTGCATGTACATGTTCCCGAGGGGGCAGTTCCTAAAGACGGCCCCAGCGCAGGCATCACCATGATGACGGCTATGGCCTCAGCGCTGACTGGTAAACGGGTTAAGCCCTTTTTGGCCATGACTGGTGAGATTACACTGCGTGGTCAGGTCTTGCCGGTAGGGGGTATCAAAGAAAAAGTCCTTGCCGCCAAAAGAGCCGGACTTAAGGAAATTATTCTTTGTGCACAAAACGAAAAGGACGTAGACGAGATCGAGCCCGCCTTTATTAAGGGAGTAAAGTTTTATTACGTTAAGAACATGTCCCAGGTGCTCGAAGCGGCCTTGGTCTAATCGGTCAGGGGTAGCAATTCGCGGTAGACGTTCATAACAGCTTCTGTTGTTAGCGAGGGAGTAAATTTCTGCGCATGTTCCCAACCCAATGCAATTTGTTGTTGTACCCTTGCCGTATCGGTCGCTGTAGTGTAGAGTGCTGTTGCAATCGATTCGGCACTATCGGGGTCAATATAAAAGGCACCCGGTCCGCCGGCTTCCGGAAGACAAGACCGATTGGAAGTAATAACAGCCACTTTGCTGCAAAGTCCTTCTAATACAGGAATGCCGAATCCCTCGAAGTAAGAGGGATAAAGTAATGCGGTAGCTTGTTGGTAAAGGGCCGGAAAATCGCGGGCACTGATAAAGTCTGGATCATTTTTTAGCGCAGGCTCATCCGATAAAAAGCGAATTTGCCTTTCTAGTCCTTGTTCTCGCACATACTGCTGTACTTTTCTTTTATACGAGCCTCCGCCTCCAATCACCAGTAAGGGGATGTCAAGTTTTTGTTGCAGTAACTTAAGGGCTTTGCAACCCTGCAAGAGATTTTTTCTTTCGATCACCGAACCTACGGATAAAAAGTAACGCTCGGGTAATTGGTATTTTTTTCTGATACGATCTTTTTCTTCTGTAGAGGTCGTTTTATAAAATCGAGAATCACAGCTTTGATAGCAGACCCTGATCTTCTTTTCATCAATGGAATAAAATTGTATAATGTCAGCCTTGGTTTGCTCACTAATAGCAATAATGCGATCGGCTCTTTGACAAGCAGAGAGAAATTTGTAGTGATAGATCTGACGGTCCATCCAGGCATATTGGCGTGGATAGCGCTCCGGAATCAGATCGTGCATAGTGACAACAGTAGCGATTCCAGTGCGCTCTATTCCGGTAGGTAATTCGTGGCTCAATCCATGGTACAGATTGATATTGTGTTGGGTAAGCCATTGTTTGCACCAGCGACTGCGCCAGGCACTGTTCAGTAGGCGGTGTAGCAATTGGTTGGGTCGCACCTCGTGAAGTACGGGATCGCTATCTGTAAAGTGCCTACCGGGCTTTGGATTCAAGAGCCAATAGTGGTGTTGTGGATACAGTGTAGCCAGCGACCGAATCAGCGTGCGACTATAATGCCCCAGTCCGGTACCGTTGTGAAAGGCACGTTTAGCGTCAAAGGCAATTTGCATATCTCAAAGATAAGCGTCTCATGTTGGCAATAATCCGTACGAGCCCAGGGTAATGGCATTAAGGGGCACAAAAGTAGATGCTCAGTAACTGACCGGGCAGTTCATACGGCGATCATGTTGGTTAAAGAGTCGCATGCCTATATGAATGGTATGGCTAAAGAAAGCATCATTTTGTAGTGGATTGCCTCTCGGAATTGTTGTTTGATGCGGGGCCAACCCTCCGAGATCATAGGCTCCTTGGTAGTAGAGACGCTTGGCACGGATGGATTGAGCGGGTGATAGATAGGTGTCGAAGGTGGCGGGGTCTACATAAAAGGATCCACTCACATTATCGATCTGATCGGTGAATAATTTTCGATAGAGAATCTCAGTTCCTACATAGAGGGTTGGGTTTATATAAAATTTAATACCAAGTCCTGCATTGAGATTATACTGCGTGCGCGAGTAGGGCTTGCTTTGCGGATACTCAGCAAAGTCTTGTCCCTCTAGTCGCAGCGGTTGCAATGCCACCCAAGTTCCATCAATATCTTGTGCTTTTGGATTAAAATGAAATAACCCGGCGCCTAACAGGCCATAGGGCTGAATGGAACGCAGTAACGATCCAGCCTTGGCCGGTATTAATTGAAGAGGATAAAGCGCCATTGCCAGATATAGTTCTTGCGTGCCGGAACGAAAGTGGAGATTTCTTTTAAAGCGAAAAATATCATTTTGCGTAAGGGATGGAGAGTGTCTGTCATTGCCGGATATTACGCCCAGTTGTGCCGCCGCTCTGATGCTAAACCAATCTAGGGGGTGGATATTAAGATAAAAGCCAGCACTGGGCCTGGTTTCTTTCCAATCAACGTCTTTGATAAATGCGTTACCGGCTCCTACGTTACCACCCAGGTCGCCTAAAAAGAATTGAGGGCCAGCCGTAAAACCAATCTCTAGTTTACGAAGCCAGCTATTATTGTTGGGTTGAGCGAGACCACTTTGCGAACAGCAAATGATAAAGAGGGTAGTAAGGGCTAGAAACCAAATTCTCAAGTCAAGCACATTTCTAAAAAAACGACAGTAAGCAGAAAAAATTGTGACGCGCAGCCCTGTTAGTAGTAATAGCCGAAAATAATATTCATTTCATCTTGACTAGTCAACCCAAACGAGACAGGCTGCGAGGTATTGTTAAAATAGGTGACCTCAGAGGTAAGTCCTTCTCCGGGTTGCAATATAATGGGCGTGGGGTAGGACAGTACCAGTGGATGCTCCCAGCTGGTATTGGTATACACAACTTCTCCATTACGGGGTCCTCCAAAGATTTTGATAACAAACTTCTCTCCCAGCTTATGAAAGTGAGAGGTGAGCATAACAACGCGTGTGAGTGAGTTGAATGTAAAATTTTTGGTAAACGTTCTACGCGTGTTAGCGGGTATTGAAATATCAAAATTATTCAGATCAAGCGTTTTGGCTTCGAACTGTACGGCTCCGCGTGGAACCGTATAAAAGTTAATGTAGTTCTGCCCCGATAATGTAAAGTTGGTGCGGTTAAAATAGTGCGCATTCAGATCGACCGGTGTGCCTGGTGCCATCTTTATTGCTACTCCCGTGGGCAGGGTAATATCGGTATTAACATCGGTGCCGCCCCCCATAAATACATGGTTTTGCATCTCAAGCAGGGTAGAGGAGTTCATCACACCGGTTACTGGGTCGCGCAGGTCTCGTAGTACATTGGGGGCAGGTAAAAGCGTTAGGTTTCTAAAGCCGTAGACTACGAAGTGATGGCTGTTGTTGCCTCCTCGCATCTGCAAACGGTTTACAAATACTGTGTCGGTATTGGGACTGTTTTTGCGAACGAACACTTCGCGCTCAAAGTTCTTGGGAATATCAAATGGGCTAATAGTCATCTGAAAGCCCGTTCCGGCAGCAGGGGGTGTCAAGGGTTGTACCTCGGTCTGACAAGGCGTATTGTCTTTTAGCAGCGCATCGTCTGCATCAGCTGCAGTTTTACTGGCGCCTTTATCGATCCATTGCTTTATAAATTCTACCTGTCCTTTGCTGAGTACTTGACCACCCAATGGCATCTGGGCTCCTAAATTACCTAAGTTGCTGTGATGGCCGGTCTCGCAGGTGACTTTATGATAGAGTAAGCTTAAGTCAGAAGCTCCGGGCTTTACCAGTTTTAATCCCCGAAGAGCGGCAGCGGCGTTTTGTGGCGTTTGGTTAACGAGTTCGTCCCAGGCCTGACCCTCTGCCAGAATTAGTTTATGTTGATTGTAGGTAGCATCGGCCGTACTGGCATGGCAGCCTGCCACCGCACAGGTGGGGGTAAGAATCTCCTCTTGTATCAGCTCAAAGTCGGGGCGTCCTTCTGCTTTTTTTGTACAGGAAGAAAAGGTGGCGCCCAGTGCGGCTATTACGCCCATAAAAAAAACTGATTTACCAAACTTCATAGATTAAAGTTAGTAAATCAGTTTTATAAAAGTACCAGGCGTTTATTGTAGCCGCGCGAACTCTTTTTTGATCTGGGTAAACTCTTGCTCCAATACCTCGATGGCTCCTGTTTTAGAGGGAGAGAAAGGTTCCAGTGAGGTACAAAGTGCAATGTATACATCCGACAACCGACGGCGGTATTTGAACTCATCAAAGAAGACCGTTTTGCGGTTGGTCTCAATTATCTCCTTGCGAAGGCTGTCGAGTTGTTGGTACGTTTTTTCTTGTTGGGGGCTACGCGCATCGATCTTCTTGAGTGTAGCCATGCGCTTGTTGAGTGAATCAACCAAGAAGTATAATTCCTCTTGTACTTTAAACAGTCTCATGGTTTGAGCAAATAGCAAATCAAGTTTTGCTTTTGTAAATCCTTTGGCCGTATTTTCTAGCAACTGAAAGGGTTGCTCGAACTTTTTATCTCCAATCGTGATGACGGCCTTATAGCTTCCGATAGGAGCACGTGGTCCGATTACAGAGGCAAACAATACGGCAGAGCCCGCTGTAAAGCCACCGGTAGCCACCTTACAGGGATTTTGGTCAAGTGTCCAATAGACTTTATTGAGTCCTTTGGCGGTGCCCCCGTTCAGGTCCTTAATCTTATTGCCCTTGCTGTCGTAAATAATAATTTTTACGGCTTGCGAAGAACGTTCTTTAAGGTAGTATTCAAAAGTAGGCAAGGTGGCTTTGTTACCGGCTGTCCATCCCTCCAAATTACCATAGCCTGATGGTGTTTGCGGAGAAACGTCGTATACAAAGGGTTTAACAGGGTAAAAAATTACGTCTTGCGAAAGATCAGATTTGGCCAGTGCTCGTAGCGAAGAGAGATTATCGAGTACATAAATGCCCCTTCCATGCGTGCCGATAGCCAGGTCGCCGCTGTTAGAGATTTTCAGGTCGCGCACCAGCGCGTACCAGGGAAGATTTTGATATTTACTGCGCATCCAGTTGGTGCCACCATCTAGTGAAATAAAGAGTCCCATTTCGGTACCCAAAAAGAGCAGCTCAGGATTTTGTGGATCTTGACGAACTACATGGGCAAATCCCGTCCATTCGGCAGACTGCAGACGCTTCCAATTCTTTCCGGCATCATTGGTTACGACCAGATACGGTTTATGATCACCATACATGTGGTTTTCGAGTGTAACAAAAACTTGATTGGCGTTAGTGGCAGATATTTCGATGCAAGAAATCCAGGCATTTTTGGGAATACCGGTGGCCCATATTTTCTCCGATAAGTTGGTCCACGATTTACCGCCATTATTCGTGTATTGCAGATAGCCATCATCTGTGCCAACCCAAATGATATCCTCGTTACGGGGGTCTTGTGCTAGGGTAAAGATGGTGCAATGATTTTCTGCACTCGTATTATCTCCGGTTACACCGCCGCTCTTCTCGGTTTTTTGTTTGGCTTTGTCGTTGGTGGTGAGATCAGGAGAAATCTTTGTCCAATTGGTGCCTTCGTCGGTAGAGCGATACAGAAACTGATTGGCCGTGTACAAATTGTAGCTGCCCGGTCTTTTAGTACTCATGGCCGTAACAATAGGAGTATTCCAATTCCAACGATGTAGTTCTTCTCCGGGATTGCGTTGTGGTTTTATGCCATACGAAAGCCCAGTCTTAAGATTGATCCGATTGATTTCTCCTCCCTGCGATTCGGCATATACGATATTGGAGTTGATAGGAGAGGGCTGCACCCAAAAACCATCACCACCATTTAAGAATTGCCAGTCGGTGCTTGCGACCCCTCCGGGCGATGAGCTAGGTGCCATCCATGAACCATTGTCTTGCAAACCACCGTAGACATTAAAGGGCTTATCATTGCTCACACTCACATGATAGAACTGTCCGACGGGCAGGTTATTTAAAAATGACCAAGAGAGCCCCTTATTGTTACTTACGTAGACCCCACCGTCTGTTCCCAGATATAGTGTATTGGTATTTTCTGGATTAATCCATAGCGCATGATGATCCGCGTGGGGAACAACATCCGAGAATAGTTGTCCTGACCAAGAATAACCACCATCGGTAGAATACTGAAAGTCGAAAGCCGGACGATAGACGCGTTTCGGGTCTTTTGGATCGAACTCTAGTGTGCTGAAATAAAAAGGACGCGCCGTAATGTTATCGGTAGAAGCCATTTTTTTCCAGCTGATACCTTCGTCTTGTGAAATATATAAGCCAGGTACAGCAGCTTCTACAATAGCGAGCACCTCTTGTGGTTTAGAAGGGTTGATGCTGATTACAATTCTGCCCATTTCACCTTCGGGCAGGCCTGCTGTAACTTTTGACCAGTTCTTTCCACCGTCTGTAGAGCGAAACAGACCACTGCCTTTTCCGCCTGAATAAAAGGAAAAGGGTTGTCTTCTGAATTGCCAAAAACTGGCTAGCATAATGTTTGGATCGCGGGGGCTTACAGCCAGATCAGCACAACCGGTATTCTCGTCTACATAAAGGATCTTCTCCCAGGTTTTTCCGGCGTCATTCGTAGCGTAAAGTCCGCGGTGACTGCTAGAAGACCAAAGGGGTCCGGGCGCTGCCACCAGCAGCCGCTTTGTATTCTTTGGATCGATCCAGATCTTACTAATATGTTCCGTACTGTCAAGCCCGATCTTTTGCCAATTCGCACCGGCGTCGGTGGTCTTGTAGATTCCATCTCCAATGGATACGGAGTTACGCATATTGCTCTCTCCAGTGGCGGCATAGATGGTTTTAGCAGAGGTCGGGTCAATGGCAAGCGCACCAATGGATTGACAATATTTGTCGAATACCGGTGTAAAGGTGATGCCGCCATTTAGGCTTTTCCAGATACCCCCTCCGGC
>CANGYW010000065.1 GCA_947458335.1 Chitinophagaceae bacterium
TGCTGCTGAAACCACTGGTTCCATTGATAGGAATGGTAGTTGGGAAGTTTCTGTCGTCTCCGGTCCAGTAAGTTACTGAAAGACCTACACGGTTCTTCAGGAAGCGTAGATCAAGCCCGATTTCTTTTTGTTGTGTAACGGAACCGCTGATGTTAGGATCAACCAATTGATCGGGTGTGCCCATCAGGAAGTTTCCATTCCACTGAACAGAACCTACACCGTAGGCAAAGCCTGGGTAACGATATACCCCGATACCGGTTGGCACCTGACCCATTGAAGCTCTGAATTTACCAAAGCTGAGCGGCTGCCATTTGAGAAGGTCGCTGAACACGAACGAAAGACCTGCAGACTTAGAGAGAATGAATGACTTTGTAGGAGGAAGATCAGACATCCAGTCCTGACGGAGGGTAAACTCTGCAGTCAGGTAGTTTCTCCAAGATACGTTACCTGTAGTGTAAAGAGCACTATAGCGGAAGTCGCTACGGGTGTTACCCACACTAGGTTGATCTTTTGAGTTTCCGATTGTAAACAGGTTGGGAACGTTCAGCCCGTTAACGGTGCTGGCACTATTACCCTTCTGCAATTGACGGAGGATATCAGTACCACCATTGATACCAATGTTGAATTCCTTGATACGCTTGTTGTAGCTGATCAACAACTCCATATTGGTACGATTGGAGTTAGAAGTAGAGGTGCCGTAGAAACCACGACACTCCGGACAGTTACCCTGTGTTTGGGTACCGCTCTCGTTGAGATCGGAGGAATACATGGTCTCGCTCCAAATATTGTTATGCTGCTTACGATAAGTAGCTTTTACGCTAAGGTTATCATTTATCTTATAAGCCAAGGCGATATCCCCGAAATAACGATCGGTGTTTACCACAGGTCTAACCAGATCGAACCACTTGTAAAAGCTATACCAATAGTTACCGGCATAGAACTGACGAGTGTTGTTAGGATCGTAGGCAGTTGGGTTCAAGTGATTCCAGCTAGCCCAGATACCAGAGGGCGTACGAAGATCTTTCAACTCTTTGATGATACCCATGTCTAGGTTGCGATGGAACCACTGGTTGAATGAACCGGTAGTTTGGTTGGAATATCCATCATCGAATTCACCTTTAACAATCTGCGTTACATAGTTAAAGTTGATAGAGGCGGTCAAACGAGGAGTTATGTTTACCGAAGCGATCATGTTAAAGGTGTTCTTCTTAAGCGAAGACTGAGGAATCAAACCTTTTTGATCGATGTTACCGAAAGACATTCTGATATTGGTGTTATCGGTAGCTTTAGAAATACTTACGCTGTTGTTAAGCATAAGCCCGGTGTTGTAGAACTCACGAGCATTGTTAGGCTGAGGAACCAACTTGGCAGTAGTTCCTGAGTAACGATGCCCATCATACCAAGAATACCAAGGAATATATTCCTGACCAACCATACGAGGACCCCAGCTGGCGTCATCAGAGTAGTCATGATAGTATTTGCCGTCCAGACGCTTCCAAGACTCGGGATGTCCGGGCTGCCAGTTGTAACGGATCAGATCTCCGCTAGCACCACCAGCGTATGAATTTTGGTAGTTGGGCAGCACGTAAACGTGGTCGGTTTGAACGCCGAGGTTTACATCTACGCCAATACCTTTTTGACCTTTCTTAGCTTTCTTGAGCGTCATTACAATTGCACCACCGGCACCCTGAGGTCCGAATACGGCCGCTGCAGCAGGACCCTGCAGTACAGTTACGTCTTCGATATCATCCAAGTTGATGTCGTTAGGGTTGGGGAGGATCGTACCATCAACAACGTAAAGAATACCTTGTCCGCCGCCGAATCCTGACTCACCGCGTAAACGAATGTTACCGGTGCTTCCGAGTTTGGCAGAAGACTGGCTTCTTACCTGAATACCTGATACCTTACCGGCAAGGGCATTGTTAAGGTTGGTTTGACGGATTACGTTGAGTTGCTCAGAAGTAACTACCTGTGCATTCGTGGCAATGTTGCGCAGATTTTTTCTGATACCGTAACCGCTGGATACGACAACCTCTGCAGAAGCAGCGATGTTTCTTTTGACTTGCACTTTAATGGCGTTGTCAGCACCCACCTTGTACTCCGTGGTCTCCAGACCTACGCCGGAAACGACCAGCACATCGCCGGTTTTGGCAAGCAAGCGAAATACTCCGCTGTTGTCGGCAGCGATCCCCTCGCGGGTTCCTTTCAATTGGACGGTGGCACCGGGAACGGCAGCTCCGTTCTCATCTACAACGGTACCCGTGATCGTCCGGTTCTGAGCAAATGCTAATACGGCAGTGAGCATTAACATCGTGAACAGTGATGCAATTTTTCTCATGTTGACGTTAATTTTTAAAAATTTAAGTTCTTTGAAAGCCAATAGAAATTGACCATAGTTTCGGTAATAGATTCGTGCTACTCAGACATTAGGATGCCCATAATAGCTGCGGCAAGATAACCTTTTTTTTAACAAATAGTTAAATCGGTGGAATTTTTTTAGACCCCTACTAATCAATGGAGTTTCAGCCGCAATTGCACCCTTAGCTCCCTTCCCTGCAAGGTGCCACCCTGATATTTCAGTTGCCCATTAAGGCTAATTAAAGTATTGTTTTTTAATGTTTTATCAAATCCGATCCAAATCTGGTGCCCCGTTCCATAAAAAGCGCCAAGGCCAAAACCGGGTCTCAGATCAGGAGATAAAGCATAAATTCTTGACTCATAGCTATTTGTATCAAAAAACTGGTAACGAAATAACAGGTCGACGCCGACACATAGCCGGTTGAACAAAAGATCCGCATAATAAAGAAAACCCTGGCCGGAAAGTTGGGGAATGTCCGGTGTGTAAGGGGTAGGCTTGGGGTTGGGCTCAACCGCTAACCACTCTACACGGGTACGCACCCTGCATCGGGTAGAGAACTGAACTGTTAGCTGTGACCTCCATCCCTTTCTTGTATTTCCGTCAAAAGCGGCTACTTGCGAATTGTCGGTGTATGGTTCTGTAGCTTCCCACTTACTCTCTACCCGGTATCGAATCTGCAAGGCCGTCCTTTTATGGAGCCTGTACTCGAGTTGTAGCAAATAATCGGCACCTGCCGTAGCGGAATTTGCCCGGTAACGTATCCAAGGAAAAACATAGTGGTCTGCATAGGCATCGATGCGGATATTTGACTTTGGCCGCAACGTAACGCCCAGATAGAACCCTTGTTCGTTCTCTATCATAGAAGACTCAGCAAATGCATTTGCATACAAGGCCCTATATGCGATACCGTTTTTTCTAACAAGTGCAAATAGATCGACCCCCGCAGCAGGCGTTGCAATCAATGCAAACAAAAAGGCCCCCGAACCATTGGCAGCAAGGGCTCCTTCGCCAAAACAGTGTACATTTTTTCGCGTATACGAAAAATCTATGCTGCAATTATACCAAGATCGGCCTTGTATGTCTGCCCTGTTGCGGGGCTCCACGCTAAGCAGTAGCGGCAATGAAAAATAATACCGCACGGCATTGATCGAAAGTTCCAGCGACTTGTACCGCAACGACAGCCGTGCTCCGGCCGTATATTGGCGCAGTGCATTTCTACCCCGAATTTCCGATTCACTTCGGTGAAAGCCACTGGTGCTAATGGAGCTTACTCCCAAAAGAAATCCGGATGTGTCGTGCTGAACACGACCGGATAGCGACCGGCGCGACACAAAAAAAGTAAAGGCCAGCGACTTCCAACCGATGGTGGCTGCCATCCCTCTGTGAAAGTTGATCTCTCCGGAAGAACGGTGGGGTCGCAGCACCGGACCCTGCCTTTTGATCCAACTCATCTCGGACGATTTGCCAAAGGCCATCGATTGCCAATGCAATAGCCCCTGACCCAGGTTGACCGTAAAATCGCCCAATACAATCGTCTTTATCAAACCGTCTCCTCGCCAGAACAAATGGAACCCGCGATGATCGAAGGGCATGCTTCCCTTTTTAAATATCGTTTCGCCCGGATCTTTTTCGAGCAACCAACCTGCTTGGAAATTTTTTGATTGTAGACGATGCCACAGCAGCCATCGCTGCCGGCTGCCTGCCCATTCTGCAGATGTTTGGTCGCTTGTCTCGGTAAGAATTCCAGTAACCCGGCACAGAAAATCTTGTGTGAGCCCCAAAAAAGAAAGCGGATGAACAATAGAAGAACTCCCCGTTGGTAACACTCGCACGTAGGGCGCCAATTGTCTGATGAGATCGGGGGTAAACCCAGGTATACCCTGTAATTCATTGAGGTGAAGCAGCGGGCCCACCGCTTTTCGATGTAACAGTAGCAGATCGACCATCGCACCGGAGAGAAAAGGAAGTTGCTGCAACTCATCTTTTGAAGCCTCATTCAACAGTAACGGATCTCGTAAGAAACGCGATAACTCCTCGAACGGGTCCTCGTCCGGTACCAAAATTATTTGAGCGGTTGCATGGCTCTCTGCCAATGGTTCCACAGAAAGAGGAATCGATTGAGAAAGCAGTGAAGACAACTGCACTAGTTGAAGCATTAATCCGATCAGTAAGGGAAAGCCAAGATTTCTTCGCATGGGTATCCCATTTTTATTGGATTGAGGGATTGGGAGAAGTGATGGCAGGATCACTAAATACACTCAACCCATTACTCACCCCTACCAACGAATAGAAACCAGAATGAACCTGCACCACCACTTTTTTACCAATACCCAGCAGCAACCCAAACCAGCACAGAGAGGGAGAACTTGAGAACCCGACGCGAAACCCTGCCTTGAGACTTGGCCGGTAACAAAGCGAGACTGATCCAACTGCTGCCCGACCACTTTCTTTTGTAACCCCAGCACCTATCAAAAACTTTTCTGAAGTCTGATAGCCCAATGTATATCGAAGCACGGACAGGTCACCAGATGAGACAGAAGTAGCGCGTTGCTGCATAAATCGAGCGAAAGAGAATCCTGTTTGCCACTCGCTACTTAGCGAAAATGTAAACCCCGCTGCTATGGTAGGTGCTACCACAGCGGTAAAAGAACCGGCCTTTCTTCTGTTAAACCCCAGCGATACCCCGAACAATGCCTGATTTGACACTGCCCTTGCATGGGTGAACATCACCAGTTGATCAACCAGTATAGGTAAGCCTTCTTCTGCCACCACAAAACTCCAAGATCCCCTTACAACAGGCAAGATGGCTGCAGCTGCCCAGCTTGTCCAACCCGGTGCTAAAAACCGTTGCTCACCTCCGAATGCCCATGCAATTTTCCTAAAATCCGCAACGGAGGCCGGGTTTACTACTACTGAAAAGGGGTGGCGATCGCTCTTTCCAATACTTGCCGCCATTGCATGATGAGCTTGCACCGAATACAACAGAGGCTGCGCGTGTACTTGAAAAAAACAACTGACCCCCAGTAGCTCCACGCCAATAAACAAGGAAAGGATAGCGTTTCTAAAGAGAAATCTCATACGATAAGTTTAACATGATCGTCTGTAAATGGCAAGGGATTAAAAACCACCTTTCGTGCTAAAAATTGCTGATAAATGGAGTTACCTTTGTTCCATGAAATTGCTAGATGGTAAACTGGCTGCCGAGGCTGTCAAAGGAGAATTGAAGCTGCAAGTGGCCGAGAGGGCTGCTAACGGAAAAAAAATTCCCCACTTGGCTGCCATTTTAGTAGGCAACAATGGCGCCAGCGCCACGTATGTAGCTGCCAAAGTAAAAGCCTGCGAACAGACCGGTTTTATTTCCACACTCATTCGCCTCGAAGAGAGTGTTTCCCAACACCAGCTGCTGGAATCGATCCATTCCCTCAACCAAGATCCAGCTGTTGATGGCATACTGGTACAACTTCCGTTACCAAAACACATTTCGGAACAAGAAGTGATCGACGCCATCGATCCGCAAAAGGATGTAGATGGTTTTCATCCTGTCAATGTAGGCAAGATGGTACAAGGCGTCGACTGTTTTGTACCGGCCACCCCGCTCGGCATCATGTTGCTGTTAGAGCACTACAAATTAGATACCGCCGGTCTCAACGCCGTTGTAATAGGACGAAGCAATATTGTGGGACGACCTATGAGCATCTTGTTAAGTGCAAACACCCGACCCGGTAATTGCACGGTAACCCTTTGTCATTCTAAAACAAAAGACCTGGCCGGCCATTGTAAGCAAGCCGATCTGATCGTGGCGGCACTTGGACAACCTCTTTTTCTCAAAGAGGAGATGGTCAAAGAAGGAGCCATTGTCATAGACGTGGGTATCACACGTGTTGACGATTCGACCAAAAAAAATGGATTCCGCCTATTGGGTGATGTTGACTACGAAAAAGTGGCTCCAAAGTGCAGTTGGATTACACCTGTGCCAGGAGGCGTTGGCCCCATGACCATAGCGGCCCTAATGAAAAACACCTTCCTTGCCTGCTCCCGAAAATAAAAATCCAATGGTGAGCCTCTCCGAACAAACAACGCTTCCTGTTATGGAGCAATTCTACACGCTGCAAGGTGAAGGATGTTACCAGGGACAAGCCGCTTACTTTATACGTTTGGGCGGCTGTGATGTAGGTTGTGTTTGGTGTGATGTAAAAGACAGTTGGGAGGCTGACAAGCATCCCCGGCAACCCATCTCTCAATTAGTGAGTGCAGTACTTCTTACGCCAGCCAAAATTGTAGTGATTACCGGAGGGGAACCCCTTATGCATTCCCTTGATACACTCACAAGGCAACTAAAAGACGCAGGCCTGCGTTGCCATTTAGAAACATCGGGTGCTCATCCTATGAGTGGTTATTGGGATTGGATATGCCTTTCGCCCAAAAAATTTAAATCGCCGCTACCCTCCTGTTTACCACTAGCACACGAACTTAAGGTGGTCATTTATCACCCCAGCGACTTGGAATGGGCAGATCAACATGCCGCACTTGTTTCAAAAACTTGTAAATTATACCTACAACCAGAGTGGGACCGCGCCGATAAGGTGACCCCACTGATCGTAGAAAAAATAAAAAAAGACCCGCGCTGGCAACTTAGTCTGCAAGTGCACAAATACATCCATGTACCATGAAAGGATGGTTCAACATAATCACTGCACCCTATTTGTTGCTGCTTATATTACTGGCACCTCTTTTTACAACAGGACAAGGTTACCGGCCCGATAAAGTGAGTAAAAAAGCAGCGCAGCTCTACGAAAAGGCCTATGAAAAAGCCGCTGCAGGAAATAATCGCGAAGCCATTGATCTACTGCAACAAGCCACTGACGCCGACGAAAATTATGCCGATGCCTGGGTGGCACTGGCCAAACTACAAGCCGAGAGCAAAAATTATCCTTACAGCCTCATTTGTTTTAGAAGGGCGCTGTCGATAGATGCCGAGTATTTTAAACCTTATTTGCTATCGTACGCAATCACTTTGGGGGGCACAGGAGATTTTACAAAGGCCCTCGAAATCACCAATCGCTACATCGAGCAATATAAGCCTACCGGAACCGCACTCGAGACCGCCCAAAAGCGCAAAAAGAATTTTGAATTTGCTACTCAGCAAGAGAAATCCATTGTTGCGCCAACTGATAAAACCATTTTTGCACCCAAGAATCTGGGTGCCACTGTCAACTCGAAAATGGCCGAGTACCTTCCCTCACAGACCATCGACGGCAGACAACTTTTCTTTACGCGCAGGGTCGATACTTATAATGAGGATTTTTTTACCAGCACGACGACACGTCCAGGTATTTGGGAGTCCGCTGCGCCTGTGAAAGGATCGCTCAATACACCCCAAAGCGAAGGAGCCATGATGATCTCTCAAGACGGAGAATGGCTGGTATTTACTGGCTGTTACCGGCCCGACAGTTACGGTGGCTGCGACCTCTATATTTCTTATCGTACTCCCTCGGGTTGGTCTGCTGCAGTCAATCTTGGGGCGGGTGTAAACTCCGATCAATGGGAATCACAACCTTGTCTTTCGCCCGACAAGCAAGAATTATATTTCGCCTCGCGGCGTGCAGGTGGCTTCGGCGGCAGCGACCTATATGTTTGCAAGATGCAAGAGAACGGCCGATGGGGAGCTCCTGTTAATCTGGGGCCCTCGGTCAATACCCCTGCCGATGAGCAATGTCCCTTTTTACATGCCGATAACCAAACCTTGTACTTTACTTCTTCGCACTGGCCCGGGTATGGTGATGATGATATTTTCTTTGTTCGAAAGCAAACGGATGGATCCTGGACGCAGCCCATCAACCTCGGCTACCCTATCAATACGATCGACCGAGAGGGAACGCTTTTTATAACCGCCGATGGAAAGACTGCACTCTACTCCGCCGAGCGAAAAGACAGCTATGGCGGGTTAGATCTTTACAGTTTTGAGCTTAAGGAAAAGAATCGCCCTTATCCCACACGTTGGGTGCAAGGGCGGGTAACCGATAAAAAAACAGGAAAGGGAATTGCGGCCACCCTAGAGTTGACCGATCTAACCACGCGACAGATTATCTCGAAGGTCAAGACCGACAGTAGCGGCAATTATCTGCTCACCCTACCCACAGGTCGCGACTATGCATTTACCGTCAATCAAAAAGGATACCTATTTAATTCGGACCAATACTTTCTAAAGAACGGGATCTCTGATTCTGCTGCGCAAAAAAATATTGTATTGCAACCGATAGAAAAAAATGCCGCCATTGTACTCAAGAATATTTTCTTCGAGACCAATCGTTTCGAGTTGAGCCCTGCCTCACTTACCGAATTAGATAAGCTGGTAACACTCTTGCAAGAAAATCCCACAATCAAAATCGAGATCGGAGGTCACACAGATAATGTAGGGAAGGCTACCGACAACCTTACCCTCAGCGATCTCCGCGCTAAGGCTGTTGTAGACTATTTGCAAGGAAAAAGAATAGACCCTTCGCGACTTACAGCCAAGGGGTATGGAATGACCCAACCGGTGGCTGATAATTCAACGCCCGAAGGAAGAGCCTTGAACCGCCGCACCGAAATGAAAATTACCGGACTCTAGCGAAGCAAGTTGGCGCATGTTATCTTTTGCTAAACTCTTTTATGGAGACTTCGCTCTATTGGCAGATCGCCCTTACGATGGTACCGGGTTTGGGACCTGTCTATGCCAAGTCGTTATTGAATTTTTTTAATATCGAAGAGGTCTTTAAAGCAGACAGAGCTGCCTTGGAACAAGTGGGTGTGCTGCCGCAACGACTACAAGATTCACTGCTACATTTTTCGAACTGGCAGCGCGTAGAAGAAGAAATAAAATTTATAGAGCGCTACCAGATTCGCCCCTTATTTATTACAGATGTAAACTACCCCAGTAGGTTACTTTCTTGCGCCGATGCCCCAATCCTACTTTATTACAAAGGAGAGGCGCTGCTCAATGCAAACCGAATGATCGCCATTGTTGGTACGCGCGGCTGCACTCGACATGGTGTTCGTATGACCGAAGAGATCATCACACAACTGGCTCCGTATGGCGCTACGATCATCAGCGGGCTAGCTATTGGAATTGATACCGTGGCTCACCAGCATGCCTTACAAAATGGCTTGCCCACGATAGCTGTATTGCCACTGGGACTAGATGCTGTATACCCAGCCATCAACCGGTCATTAGCTGGACAGATTTTGCGCTCATCAGGCGGATTACTGACCGAATCTATGACAAGGAATAACGGAGACAAGTACCTTTTTCCCAGAAGAAATCGGATTGTAGCAGGTGGCTGCGATGCCGTTCTTGTGGTAGAAAGCGGAACAAAAGGAGGCAGTCTTATTACAGCAGAGCTTGCCGCCGGTTACGGACGCGAAGTTTTTGCGCTGCCAGGAAGAGCCTCCGATCCTAAGAGCCAGGGCTGTCATGCGCTCATCAAACAACAAAAAGCACAGCTAATTGAAACGGGAGACGATATTGCCAACTGGCTGGGATGGCCAAAACCAGCAATGGCTTCTGGGCCTGAGCGGCCTAGCAAAAAAAACATGTTGGCTCCTACGGCACTGTCGGCCTCCGAGGCCCGTTTGCTGCACCATATCGGCACCAACGAAATGCTTACTATCGATCAGCTAAAAGAATGGGATCAAAACGAACCACAATCACTGGCTGCAGCTCTTCTTAACTTAGAATTAGCAGGGCTGATTGTATCTTTGCCGGGCAATCGCTACCAATCCCTTTAACTACTTAGATTGCCGAAAAGCGTCACCATGAATCGATCGATATTGTATATACTGGGAGCGCTGTTCTTTCTATCTCCCGTTACCATCTACGCACAAGCTTGTACCACGCTGGGGCAAACTCCTTCGACTGCTTTTCCTGTATGTGGAACAGCCGTATTTACTCAAAATAATGTGCCCGGCTGTACCAATGCGCCTAACTTATTTGTACCGGGCTGTGACCTCAATCAATGCCAATACAGTGATATCAATCCTTTCTACTACCGTTTCAAGTGCTATCAATCGGGTACGCTTGGATTTACCATCACCCCTATTTCTCCTACCGATGACTACGACTGGCAGCTCTATGATATTACAGGCCTTAACCCTAACGAGATCTTTACAAACAGAAA
>CANGYW010000066.1 GCA_947458335.1 Chitinophagaceae bacterium
GAAAATTAACGTGTCAAATCGAAATGTATTTCGCTTGACTTACCTATAGTTTCACTCTCGTACGAGACGAGAAGTGAGTGCTATTGTTTCCAAACTTTCAAAGATCTTTCGACCGTTACCGGCCACCCGTTTTTTGGAACGGGAGTGCAAAGGTAAGGGCCGTACTATTTCTACCAAATTTTTCGATGATTATTTTCCAACAACCATCGCTCAATTCAGTGTGAAAATCAATTTGTTTTCGAAAGAACTGGCCTCATTTTTTTGAAGCGGACGGCAAAGATAGTGCAATTAACCTTACCCACCAATTTTCATTCCATTTTTACCTAAATGCCTCTTTCAGTACTTCGAGCTTTTTTCAGAGAACTAACCGCTTTTTTCAAGCGGGGTCGCAAAGATAAGGGAGGTCGGTCTAACCAACAAGAAAAAAGAGTAAAAATTGCTGATTATCAATGAAACATAAGCCAGATAAGGCTTCCAGGCCGGCAAGAAAGCCGGGGGCTGTCCTAAAAAGAGGCTTAGTAACAGACTTCTACCAGAAAAAGACCATGAGAAGGGGCTGCAAAACTGGCTCTGGTACAATCCTTTGCATCAATAACAGCCCTGAACTGATCGATTGTTAGGGCCCCTCTCCCAACTTGTAACATGGTAGCTACCAGTGCTCTTACCATGCCTCGCAAAAACCGATTGGCACGAACACGGTATACCAACCCGTCTTTACGCTGCGCCCAAGCGCTTTCCATAATAACACAATCAAAGGTCTTTACCTGGGTGTTTCGCTTCGAAAACGAAGTAAAATCGTGGTACTCCATAATTACGCGGGCGGCATGCTGCAACGCATCCTGATCAATGGTATAAGGAAAATACCAGGCGCGGTCTTCAAGAAACGGATCCTTGGCTCTGTAGATAAAATATTCATAGGTGCGGCTGATCGCATCGAAGCGACAATGGGCATCGCCGGCTACTTCTCGGACTGATTTAACTACAATATCACCGGGCAAGATGGCATTGATCTTATAAATAAACTGAGGATGCAAGGACTGGTCAAAATCAAAATGAAAAAAATTCTGCAAGGCATGCACCCCGGCATCGGTACGAGACGAACCCGTTAGCGAAACGGACTCTCGTTGCAGAACCCGAAAGGCTTTCTCTACTTCTTGCTGAATAGTGTTGGCATTCTCTTGCGATTGAAAACCGCTATAGTTTGTTCCCCGGTAAGCTACCTCTAAAAAATATCGGGTCATTATTGAAACATCTCTTTAAACCGATCTACGGTTGCAGGGCTGCTGAAGACGGATGCCAGCACTAGATAACGAGAGCGCTCAGCCGTATGGGTCCATGCCTCTAATAAAAAATCGTAACGGACGTCATCGGTAGTAAGCAACAATGCAAGTGCTTTGACTTGATCGATTGTATAACACCTACCGCTAATAAACTCACGAAGCACATTAACCTTAGAAGTCTCGGAGCGAGCTACTTGCACTTTGCTGAGACATTCGCTAAACTCGGCTTCGGTGAGGATCGACTTACAATAAGAGGGAATAGAAATAACGGCAGACTTTGATTCCATTACAGAACTTGTCTCCATTGCAACAGACTTTACCTCTTTGGTGGTTTTTACCTCCGCTAGTGGTTTATTGGTAATTGTTGTATCGGGCTTACGTGCGACATTCTCATTTAAGGCTGCGACGGGGGCTACGCTTTGACTAACGGCAGCAGCCGGTTTACTTGTAGTGATGCGATCTGGTGTAGAAGAATCGAGCAACAATGTGCTGTCTCCAGAAGCCTTTGCCAGCATGGTCGCAAAATCTGTCTGTCCATCAACGGCAATAGCATTACCCTTGATAACGGCAGGTCGCTGCGCATACGAAACAGCCAGCGTGCGCCAGTCGAGTAACCCCCACCCTTTCTCGCCGTAGTCTTTTAGCAAGTAGCCTTGGTCACTGCGTTGCGTGTTGATAACAAAGGAACAATCAGGATACTTTTGTTCCGAAAAACGCACCGCTAGTTGCAAAATACTATCTGTAAGATTTGGAACAATAACATAGCCAGATGCGGAGGAGCGAAAGGCCTGCTCTTTATAAACGACCGTAAAGGACTGAGCTGGCTCTGCCTGCATATAAATAAAATAGGGAGATTGAGATTGAGCTTTAGCAGCGAGCCCTGCCATCCCTATTATTATTATCAATAAAATACGCTGCATAGTCAATTACCATTTACCGCCTGCACCTCCACCGCCGAAGCCACCGCCGCCAAAACCGCCAAATCCTCCACCACCAAATCCTCCACCGCCGAATCCTCCACCACCAAATCCACCGCTGCCAAATCCGCCACCGCCAAGCCAAGTACCACCGGTCCATCCTCCAAATCCTCCACGTCTTCCTCTACCTCCCCATCCGCCTCCGCCGCCAAATAGAATTGACAGTAATAGAAATGCGATAACGATGACCACGGGTGGAATATCGCTTTTGCTTTTTTTCTTGCGGCGTGCAGGCGCCTTGTACTCACCTGCCGCTGCTTTTGCAATTGAAAGTACAGCTTGCTCGAGACCTCGGTAGCGCTGCCCCTCTCTAAAATTATATATGATGTCGTTCTCTACAATAGACTTTGCCACCACATCGGGAATAGCCCCCTCCATTCCGTATCCAGTAGCAATATAGGCGTCGCGGTCTCCTGTCTTGCCTCCGGTGGATATCAAGATTACTACTCCGTTATTGAATTGCTTACTACCTACGCCCCAACTTCTACCAAGTGCAGTGGCATACTCGTTGGCCGTATAATCTTGTAAGCTCTCTACTATAACCACACAGATCTGCGAAGAGGTACTATCGTCGTAAGCAACCAAAATTTTTTCTAACTGATCGGCTTGCGGGCTAGTAAGAAACGATCGACCAGGCGTAAGATCATTATATAATACCGCAGGAGAGGGACGGGGTGGCAATACCGATTCTATCTGCGCAAAAAGGAGCTGCGTTACCAAGAGGACACCACAAAACAACAGCGCTTTTTTCATGATCTTCCAAATAGGATGTCGTCGGACAATTCATTTCGGTCGGAGCTGCGGTCGTAGGGAAAATGCCTTTGCAAGGCCTCTCCAGTGGCATTTACACAGCTAAGCAGCCCTTGCAGATAATCTTCTTTACAAAAAAGCCCTAACATCTCTTGTACCCGCTCTTGCCAATAATGAGGCCCGAGCTTTTCATGAATACCCTGATCTCCCCAGATCGCTACCTGGTGATCTTGGGTGGCTAAATAGATGAGTACGGCATTGCGCTGTTCAGTTTGCTGCATTCCGTGTGCAAAGAATAGCTCTGCAGCACGATCCGTGGCATCCATATAGCGACATCGGCGCTCCAGAAATACTCGTATCTCTCCGCTGGTTTGTTGTTCTGCCAAACGAATCGCTTGCAACAATTGCGCCTGCTGAGTTTCACTCAGCAATGCTTTGGGGGATGTAAAAAAAGAAAACAAAAGAATTAATTACTGGATGTTAAACTTAATGTCGGGCGCTTTTTCGGATCCTTTGTCGGCCTCATAATAGGCCTTCTCGCTAAACCCGAACAAGCCGGCTAACAGGTTTCCGGGAAAACGCTTGACACTAAGATTAAAAGTTTCGACCGCCTTGTTATAATCTTGACGGGCTACATTGATGCGGTTCTCAGTTCCCTCGATCTGGGTTTGAAAATCCTGAAAGGCCTTTGTGGTCTTTAGATCGGGATATTGCTCGAAAGAAGCTATTAGTCGGCTAAAGGAACCTTGTAAATTAGCTTGCGCTTGCTGATAGGCCTGTAGGCTGGCAGGATCATTGATGTCGATCTTTACTTGCGTTGCGGCCGCACGGGCTTGCACTACGGCATTGAGCGTTGACTTTTCGAAATTAGCTGAGGCCTCTACGGTCTTAATAACAGACCCGTACAGATCGGTGCGGCGCTGGTAATTGGTCTCGACATTACTCCATGATTTCTTTACGCCCTGCTCGCCGGTCACAAATCCGTTATAGGCATTGCAGCCCCAAAAAGCAAACAATAAAAAAACACCTAACACGGCTAATAATGCAATAGTTGATCCTTTCATAGGTTTTTATTTTAAAGGCTAAAATTACAGCAAAAAAAGGCAGCTGCTCAAAAGCGATGCACCGCTCAAAAAATTTAACAACCCGCTCAACCAGTTACCGCTGCGATTCCGGGCAGTACTTTTCCTTCGAAATATTCCAACATGGCTCCACCGCCAGTAGAAACGTAGCTCACCTGGTCGGACAAGTGAAACTGATTGATCGCCGCCACAGAATCGCCACCGCCAATCAGCGAAAAAGCGCCCTGCCTTGTAGAAGCAGCAACAGCCAATGCAATGAACTTGGTGCCCTCTTGAAAAGCAAGCATTTCAAAAACCCCCATAGGGCCATTCCATAAAATAGTCTTAGCCGCAGCGATTACTTGACCAAACTGTGCACGAGCGGTAGGCCCAATATCCAGCCCCATCCATCCCTCGGGTATTTGACCGCTGGGCGCAATGCTCGTATCGGCATCTGCGGCAAATCGGTTGGCAATAATGCTGTCTTCGGGTAAATGAATACGAACTCCTTTTTGCTGCGCTTTATCGAGCAAGTCCTTGGCCAGCGAGAGCCGATCCTCTTCGCAAAGAGAGTTACCAATGCGGGCGCCACGCGCCTTAAAAAAAGTATAGGCCATTCCCCCACCTATTATAATATCGGTGGCTCGTTCTAGCAAATTTTCGATAATCAAGATCTTATCGCTCACTTTGGCACCGCCAATAATCGCCACGAATGGACGCGCTGCCTGATGCAACACACGTTGGGCGCTGGCCACTTCGGCTTCCATCAATTTTCCAAACAACCTCTTTTCGGGTACAAACTCGTTTGCCATTACGGCCGTAGACGCATGTGCGCGATGAGCCGTACCAAAGGCGTCGTTGACCCAAACGGTGCCGAGCCGGGCTAAGCTGGCGGCAAACGCAGGATCTCCCTTTTCTTCTTCTGAATAGAATCTGAGATTTTCTAACAGCAACACTTCGCCTGGTTTCAACGATGCCGCCAAATCGATAGCCTGAGCCCCTATACAATCATCGGCAAAATAAACGGGCGTACCGGGCAACAAGTTGATGAGATGCTGTAAAAGATGACGCAGAGAATACTTATCGGAAGGACCTTCCTTAGGACGACCTAAATGGCTCATTAAGATAACAGAGCCCCCTTGCTGTAAGATACTGTTGATCGTAGGCAACGCAGCACGCATCCGCGTATCGTCGGTAATCTGCAGGTCTTTGTTTAGCGGAACGTTAAAATCGACACGCACCAGGGCCTTTTGACCCTTAAATGAAAAAGAATCAAAAGAGATCATGGGTTTTTACTTGATAAGTTTTGCGAAGTAACTGACCGTACGCACCAGCTGGCTAACATAGCTCATTTCGTTATCGTACCAGCTTACTGTTTTTACCAGTTGCTGCTCCCCTACCGTCATTACCTTGGTTTGGGTTGCATCAAATAATGAGCCGTAATTGATACCGATGATGTCGGTGCTCACCAATTCATCTTCGGTGTAACCGAAAGACTCATTCGAGGCTGCCTTCATAGCGGCATTGATCTGCTCAACGCTGGTTTTTTTCTGTAAAACAGAAACCAGCTCTGTCAACGAACCCGTAATGGTAGGCACACGCTGGGCGCCTCCATCTAATTTTCCTTTTAATTGGGGCAGCACCAACCCAATCGCTTTGGCGGCACCGGTGCTATTTGGTACAATATTAGCCGCTGCTGCGCGCGCACGACGAAGATCTCCTTTTGGATGCGGGGCATCGAGCGTATTTTGGTCGTTGGTATATGCATGAATAGTAGTCATGATACCCGTGATGATGCCATACTGCTCATCGAGCACTTTGGCCATAGGAGCTAAACAATTTGTGGTACACGAAGCGCAAGAGATGATCGTTTCGGACCCATCCAAAATATGGTGATTGACATTAAAGACAACCGTCTTGAGATCACCCGTTGCGGGGGCTGATATAACGACTCTTTTCGCACCGGCCTTTAGATGCGCCTCGGCTTTATCCTTATCAGTAAAGAAGCCCGTACACTCCAGCACCACATCTACCTGGTGCTGCCCCCAGGGAATTTGGGCAGGATCTTTTTGGGCGTAGATCTTGAGTACGTCTCCATTAACAACGATCGCATCGTCGGTAGCCTTTACATCGGCATTGAATCTACCTTGCGCACTATCGTACTTAAGCAAATGAGCTAACACAGCTGGACTAGTAAGGTCATTGATGGCGACCACATCAATACCCTGCAAATTGTAGATCTGACGATACACCAGCCGTCCAATGCGGCCAAACCCGTTGATGGCAACTTTGATAGTACTCATGGCAAAAAAATTTTGAGGCACAAAAGTACTGGAATGGTGTCAAATTAATGCTGAGCGTTACTATTAACGGACCTTTTGCTGCCTGCGCATTGAGTTCAAAAACATTTTGCTGAAAAGCAGGCCCGCCCTATCTTTGCCGTCCCTAAAACGGCCCGTTCGTCTAAGGGCTAGGACACCACCCTTTCACGGTGGTGATACGGGTTCGAATCCCGTACGGGCTACAAAGCCTTGCAGCGAAGCTGCGAGGCTTTTTTATTGCGAAGAGGTTTCGAAAGCTTGCTTTCGTAAACCGATGAGCATTAAAAAAGCCGTGCACCGCGTATGCGGTGCCGGGGCTTTGGGTATATCAAATGCGATCGGGATCACGCAGTAATCCCCAAACCGAAACACCGCGATAGCGGTGATTTTTATCACATTCGCTTTTTTAAAAAAAAGGGGCCGTAAATTTGCACCCCGACTAATCTAAAAAATATGGAAAAAAATACGCCACACAGCAACACCTCTTACAACGTTAATAGTGAAAGCAAATGTCCTTTTTCTGGCGGCGCCATCAAGAAAGGTGCCGGCAGCGGAACCTCTAACCGCGACTGGTGGCCACACCAGCTAAAATTGAATATTCTACGTCAACATACGGCAGCCTCCAACCCTATGGGAGCTTCGTTCAATTACGCCAACGAATTTTTATCTCTTGACCTGCAAGCTGTCAAAAAAGATATCATGAAAGTGATGACAGACTCCCAAGAATGGTGGCCGGCTGACTATGGTCACTATGGCCCCTTCTTTATAAGAATGGCCTGGCATAGTGCGGGAACCTATCGCATTGGTGATGGCCGTGGTGGTGCGGGAGCAGGTACACTACGTTTTGCACCACTGAATAGTTGGCCGGATAATGCCAACCTCGATAAAGCACGTATGTTACTTTGGCCTGTTAAAAAGAAATACGGCAAAAAATTATCATGGGCCGACCTGATGATCCTAACCGGTAACTGTGCGCTTGAATCAATGGGCTTTAAAACATTTGGATTTGCCGGCGGAAGAGAAGATGTGTGGGAACCCGAAGAGGATATCTATTGGGGATCCGAAAAAGAATGGCTGGGTGATAAACGTTATACAGGTGACCGCGAGTTGGAAAATCCACTGGGAGCCGTACAAATGGGATTGATCTATGTAAATCCCGAGGGCCCCAATGGTAATCCTGATCCGATCGCTTCTGCACGAGATATTCGTGAGACGTTCGGCAGAATGGCCATGAACGACGAAGAGACCGTTGCGTTAATTGCCGGTGGACACACATTTGGAAAGACACACGGAGCGGCAGATCCTTCGAAATATGTAGGGCCCGAGCCCGCTGCTGCCAGCATCGAAGAACAGGCTACGGGTTGGAAAAATAATTTTGGTACCGGACATGGAGCCGATACGATCACCAGTGGACTCGAGGGAGCTTGGACTACTACACCAATTAAATGGAGTAATAACTATTTTGAAAACCTGTTCGGCTTTGAATGGGAGTTAACCAAAAGTCCGGCTGGGGCCCATCAATGGAAGCCTAAGGGGAATGCGGGAGAAGGCACAGTGCCCGATGCACACGATACCTCAAAACGTCATGCTCCTATGATGTTGACTACAGACCTGGCCCTGCGCTACGATCCCATCTATGGCCCGATCTCTAAACGATTTTATGAAAACCCCGATCAGTTTGCAGATGCCTTTGCCAGAGCCTGGTTTAAATTAACGCATCGTGATATGGGTCCTCGCGTTAGATATCTGGGCGCCGAAGTACCACAAGAGGAGCTCATTTGGCAAGACCCTATTCCAAGGGTTGATCACGAACTTATTAATGCAACTGATATAACCGATCTCAAAAAAGAATTGGTTAACTGCGGACTGAGCATCCCTGCGTTGGTCGCAACCGCCTGGGCTTCGGCATCCACCTTTAGAGGGTCAGACAAAAGAGGCGGCGCCAATGGAGCCCGCATTCGACTGGCCCCGCAGAAATATTGGGAAGTAAATAATCCCGCCCAACTCAGCGAGGTGTTGTCAAAAATCGAGACCATCCAACAAACATTCAACGCCAAGCAAAAGGGAAACAAGAAAGTATCAATAGCAGACCTGATCGTTTTGGGAGGATGTGCAGCCATAGAGAAAGCAGCGCAGGCGGCCGGCCATACTGTAACCGTACCTTTTACGCCCGGACGCACCGATGCCTCCGAAGCACAAACCGATGTAGCTTCCTTTGCCGTTCTGGAGCCCATGGCAGATGGATTTAGAAATTATAAGAAGAAAGGACAGCAAGCTGCTGCAGAAGAACTACTCATCGACAAAGCACAACTGCTAACATTGACAGCGCCAGAAATGACTGTATTGGTAGGAGGCATGCGCGTGTTGGGAACCACCTACAATGGATCGAATTGTGGTGTACTAACCAAAAGACCTCACTTACTAACCAACGACTTTTTCGTTACGTTACTCGACATAAATACTACTTGGAAAAAATCAAGTCAAGACGAAAATACGTTCGAGGGAATAGACCGACGCACAGGATCCTCACAATGGACGGCCAGTCGCGTCGATTTGATCTTTGGCTCCAACTCGGAGTTACGTGCTCTTTGTGAAGTGTATGCTTGCGAAGACGGCGAAAAGAAATTTATAGATGATTTTATAGCCGCTTGGAACAAGGTGATGAATCTCGATCGATTCGAGTTGATGAGCTAGTAAATTACTGATCGCTATCATCGCATTAAAAGCGGCCATCATGGCAAGCGGCTAGGGCACTGGGTATCTTTCGTGCTCAAACAAATTATATGGCTGCTCCCGAAGAACGCTTACGGGGAGAGGAGTTAAGCATCCTACTCTCCCAAAAAGGAAATACGTGCGTATCCATCATTCTTCCATTGGCAAAATACGGTCCAGAAAGGGAACAGAATAACCGGATTATAGATAAGGCGATCCACAAAGCCGAACAGCTTTGGCATCAGTACTATCCCGATCGTTCGCAGCAGCCTTGGCTTTCCAAGATCTTGCAGTTAAAAGAAAAACTCGACCCGGTCCACCCGCCGCAAAGCATAGGATTATTTGCATCCGAACAAATACAACTGGCCTGCTACTTTCCTTTTGTAACGAAAGAAAAAATTGTAATCGGAAACAGCTTCGAAATAAGGGACCTAGTAAAAAAAGTTCAGGACGATCAGCCCTATCTGTTGCTTACACTCACCTATCAAAAAGCACAACTATACCAGGGGGAGTACATGCAACTAACCCCTCTTAAGCCAACAGGACTGTCCGGGATTTTTAAAGAATACATTGAGTATAATCGCCCTTCTAGAAGCACCTCCTATGCAGGACAAGCACACGTAAAAAGCTTTGAGAAAGAAAAACAAGAGGGAATTGCTGAGAGGGCCAAGCATCATTTTAAACAGGTTGATGAGATTGTACGCCACTACCAAACAGCCAAAACACCCGTAGTTATTGTGGCCGATCGTGAACCGCTAGCTCTCTACAAGAAAATATCTACACTAGATGAGCCCTTATTGTTATTTGAAGAGAAAGACCCTGCGCACCTGAGCGAACACCAACTGGTAACGTGCGGCTGGCCACGGGTAAAAAAGTGGCTGGATCACCAACTAGAAAGGCTGATTGCACAATATAATGAAGCCATTGGAACAGGACATACCCGAGAGGGCTTGCAGGCGTGCTGGCGCGCCGCTCAGGAAGGAAATTGCTTGTACTTGCTAGTGGATGAGAGCTTTCAAGCCCCCGGCTTTCTGGGAAGCGATGAATATTATCTTTTTAGAAAACCACCCCTTCAGGAGCACCGGGCCATAACCGATGCAGTGGATGACCTTATTGAGTTAGTAATCGAAAAAAAAGGAAGGGTACTACTAGCTGAACCTGACACCTTACCGATGGGGAAAAAAGTTCTACTCATTACGCGCTACTGATAGTTAATAAATCACTTAGAATTCATCATCCTAACCTGCTATACCCATCCTCACAACAACCCAACCACTCTCAAATTCAAAGGGGAAAAGATTAATTTTTAGGGGGGGGGGGGGGGA
>CANGYW010000067.1 GCA_947458335.1 Chitinophagaceae bacterium
AGATCCCAGGTAATATCTTTTTTACGGATAGGGACCAAATTCAATACTACTTCTACCCCTTCGCTGCTGATGTTACCTACGTTGGTAACGATCTCGTTGACGAAGTTCGCACCCGAAGCAACGGCTACGTTGGCCAACAGGTCTTTGGTCTCACGAGAATAGTAATCGATAGTACCAGAGATACGGTTGTTGAGGAAGCCATAGTCTAAACCGAAGTTGGTAGTAGTTGTGGTCTCCCAGCGAATCGAAGGATCGTATCCTTCGGGACGAAGGTAGCTGACGAACGCATTGCCGAACTGCTGCATGGCCGTGTTGTTACTAAGTGAGTAACGGGGCAGGTAAGAATAGTATCCAATACCATCTTGCTGACCGGTTACCCCCCAGCTGGCACGGAACTTCAATTCGTTAACGGTCTTTGAATTCTTGAAGAAATCCTCATTCGCCTTCCAAGCTACGGCCACAGAGGGGAAGTAACCAATGCGGTCATTGGGATTCAGCTTAGAGCTGGCATCACTTCTGATGGTAGCGGTGATTAGGTATTTATCCATCAACGTATAGTTGATGCGGCCGATATAAGACTCTAAACGATACTCAGGACGATCGGTCTTGAACACAGGTTCGGTACCGATAATGGTATCTTTTTTGGCAGGATTAGATGGATCGTAAATACGACGATAGCTAAGCGTGGGGAAATTAGATACTTTGGTCAGGAAACTCTGGTAGCTATGCGCGAGCAATACGTCTACCTTAGATTTTATCTTCTTGATATCTTTTGAATAGAATAGCCCTACGTCTGCGAGCTGATTGATCTTTTGCTGCTCGTAATACGATCTGCGACCACCATCTCTGAACGCCGTGGCAGAAACAGAATCAGTATTATCATTACCGCTTCCGGATGCAAAATCCATACCCAAGTTAGCCTGGAGTTTGAGATCGCGCAAGAAAGGCAGTGTATACTCAAACTGCGCATTTCCGATCATACGATTTACGGTAGAGCGGTTATCGCGCAGCATCAGCAATCCTACGGGGTTACGGTTAGAGAGATCGTTGGGAAGACCGCCGGCAATCCACTCATAATAACCACCCCAGTTTCTATTATTTGAGAGTACAGGTTGTGTGGGATCGAACGTAACGGCATTTCCAATGGCTCCTTCGTTGGCGAAACGATTCTGGGTCTGTGAAGCCTTAACAGAGATGTTAACCGACAGATTATCGTTGAGCAATTTGGGAGAAAGGTTGATAGCAGTAGAGATACGGCTAAAGTTATTGGTCTTGAGAATACCATTTTGATTGAGGTACCCTACAGAAGCGCGGAAGGGAATGTTACCAAGTGAGCCGCTGGCGCTGATGGTATTGTCTACACCAATGGCAGCCTGGTAAATTTCTTTTTGCCAATCGGTATTGGCAGTGCCCAGCATGGCTTTATAAGTATTGTTACCGGTAGCAGTCGCATCGCGATTGATGATACCGCGAATCTCGTCGGCAGAAAGCACATCCACATAATCAGCGATCATACCAACGGAAGTAACGTTATTGAAGTTGAAACGAATGGCACCCTTGCCACCTTTCTTGGTAGTAACGATGATAACTCCGTTTGAGGCACGAGAACCATACAGTGCCGTTGCAGAGGCATCTTTTAATATGGTCATAGACTCGATATCGTTGGGGTTGATGGTGTTGAGCAAGTTGGCAGAGCCAGAAATACCATTTCCATCAACGGGCACTCCGTCGATTACCAGCAACGGATCGTTACTAGCATTGAGCGAAGCTCCACCCCGAATGCGAAGACGGCTTCCGCCTCCTGCAGATCCTCCACCGGAGGTTACAGAAAGACCGGCCACCTTACCAACGAGCAATTGCTCGGCAGAGTTGATGTTACCTTTTTGAAAATCTTTAGCACCCACTGCCACTACCGATCCGGTCAGATCGGTTTTGCGACGTGTACCATAAGCAACGACCACCACATCCTCCATAGAGCCAGCGGCGGCGGCTAACGTTACATTGAGCGTTGCACCTTGGATAGCTACTTCGCGGGTCTCGAAACCAACGGAAGAAAGCACCAAGGCATTAACAGAGGCAGAAACAGAGAGACGGAATTGTCCGGCTGCGTCAGTTTGTGTACCCTGTGTGCTGCCTTTGGCAACAACACTTACTCCGCTAAGCGGGGCACCACTGGCATCAGAGACCTTTCCGGTAATCACTCTGTCTTGTGCAAAAGAAACTTGCACTGCAAGGGCAAGCACGATTAGGCTGAAGGCCCTCGAGAGTTTAGATAATGACATAAGCAATCATTAATGGTTAAGCAATTCGGGTTGACTACACAGGCAATAAAATGTTTTCAACAAACACATACGAATGTGTAGCAAACACACAATATTACCGATATTTTATAATTCACAAAAACTTTGTTAAAGCAAAGACAAGTATTTTTTTATTTGAGCTGCATTGGGCAAAATAAATATCAAAATAATGATTTTCAACATTTTACACATTAAGATACTCTTAATCTGGCCCGAAGACGCTTCTTGAGGGTCGGATTCAACTTGTAAAGCTTGCCAGGCCGGTGGGGCACATCGGTCTCCATTTCGCCTAGATCGACCAGCCAATCTTTAAGGCTGACTTTCTTGCGAAAGTTTCTTCTGTCGAGCTCAGTGCCTAAGATAGACTCATACACTTCTTGCAACTGACGAAGAGAAAATTTTTCGGGCAGCAAGCTAAAAATGAGCGGGCGCTCTAACACCTGCTGTCGCAGTCGGTGCAAACAGCTATCCAAAATATCCTTGTGGTCAAAGGCCAGCTTACCGATTTTGTGAACAGGATGCCAATGAAGATCATTATGGCTGAGTCGCAGTTGGTGATGATGGAGGTCTAACAAAGAGAAGTAGGCCGTAGTCACTACTCGCCCTGAGGGGTGCCGGTCGAGGCGCCCGAATGTTTGTACTTGCTCGAGATACACATCGTTGAGTCCGGTACGCTCACGCAAAATACGATAAGAAGCTTCATCGAGGTCCTCATCGGGACGCACCAGATCGCCCAACAACGAATTAAGTCCACTAAACTCCTCCAAGTCAGATTTAATAAGCAACACCTTTAATTGCTTATCCTCGTACCCCAGAATAACACAGTCGACAGATACGGCGATATTAAAATAATCAAGATGGCTAATCTTTTCGATCTCGGCATTCTTGAATGCCTTAATAATTCTTTCTGGCATACGCTATAGATTCGATTACTGAACAATCAATTTTATGGTTTGTGTACCACTGGGGGTCACCACCTGTGCAACATAGAGTCCGGCAGCCAATGTGGCCAGCTTAGCAGAGATATCCAATCGGTGTATCCCCTCGGCCAGTTGACCATTGTGTAGTTGAGCGACACGCTGACCGGCCAGATTGTATAACTGGGCTTGCACGGCACCTGCCAGCGGTAGTTGCAATTCTAGTTGGGTAGTAGAACCACCCGAACGCGTCACCAGATTAGGCAACAATTTTACTGACAGGTCAGTGACGGGCGTGCCGCCTCCACCTCCTCCTCCGCCACCAGTACCTCCGCCGCCAGTACCTCCGCCGCCGCCGGATCCGCCAGAGCCGACAATATTACGATTAACATATACTTTGTACTCCCCAGGCTGCAGCAAGATAGATTGACCGGCTGCATTGGGATTATACGTAGTACCTGCAAAATAATCGTACCAGGTTCCACCACCCGGAAAACTTACCGTGGCCTGCGAAGGGGTTAGATCGAAATTTCCTACGACCACAATGTTAGAGGTATCGGTGGTCAACTGCATCCATTTAAAAGCACCCGAAAGCGAATGCACAATTCGATTAGAGGTGAAATTATTTTTATAGAGCGGATGCATGCGCAGCTGGTTTAGCTTACTGTAGACGTTAAAAAGATTCTTTCGCTCTGTTACTGTATTATAGTCCCAACGAATGGGCTTATTTGACGTGCGACAATTGGTATTGACCGTTCCATCGGGGCAATGATTGATAGAGAAATCATACCCCAGCTCGCCAAATTGCCAGATCATTTTTGGGCCTGGTATCAATTGTCCGAACGCTGCGGTTAGCTCCATCCGTTTGAGTGCTGTATTGAGATTTCGGATATTATAGCCGCCGAAAGAGCTTCCGAACTGAAGTGCCTTGTACATAAGACGCTCTTCGTCGTGGCTTTCCATGTAAGAGATTAAATGTGGCTGGTTCCAACCCCTTGCAGTAAAGATGCTACCACTAAAGTTGGAATTATTGATAAAGCCCATGGCGGCCTCTTGGTAATTGTAGGTGTTGTTACCCCATAGCATCATACCGTAATTGGAAAGTTCGATCTCTTCGGTGTTATCGGCAAAATGTTCGAGAATCACATAACTACCGGGCGACTTGAGCTGCATCGTATCGTAATAGCGCTTCCAAATCGCTACCCTCGTGGCATCGTAACGACCCCAGGCCGCTACATCGGAACCCGTATTGTTTTGTGTAAATCCTTTCGAGAGATCGAAACGATATCCATCTACCTTATACTCCTTAAGCCAATGTTCGATAACCCGACTGCTAAAATAACGGGTCACCATACTCTCGTGGTTAAAATCATTGAAGACATTAAAGGGATGGCGCGCCGTTTCGTTGAGCCAGGGGTTGTCAGCAGCAGGCCGATTAGCCGTACTGTTCCAATACAACGCCGCTAGCGGGTTACTACCCGTCGTATGGTTAAGCACCATATCTAGAATTACAGCGATGCCGCGACGATGGCAGGTGTCGATAAATTCTTTAAGTGAATTTTTGGGTCCGTAATATTTGTCGGGAGCAAAATAATAAGAGGGATTATAGCCCCAACTTTCGTTACCATCGAACTCCCCCACCGGCATTAGCTTAATGGCATTGATACCCAGTCGTTGCAAATAACCTAGTGTATCGCGAAGTGTCTTCCAGTCGTGTGCAGCAATAAAATCGCGCAACAGCAACTCATAAATGATAAGCCCTTTTTTATCGGGACGCGTAAAGTTGGGCACGGTCCAGTTGTAACCGGGCGAATTGGTTTGTAAAATACTAACGATACCACTGGTTTGTCCGGTGGGATAAGGCTTTAGATTCGGAAAGGTAGCGGCAGTAATGTAGGGGTCGTTCCAGGGATCGAGCACTTTTTCTGCATACGGATCGCCAACGCGCAGTGTTCCATCCACCAAATATTGAAAAGCGTACTCGGTGCCGGGCGTAAGACCGGTAATGCGCAACCACCAGTAATTACCATCGGGGGTACGGCTCATGGCATAATTGTTCTGCTCTTGCCAATTACTACCTGGCAGATCGCCAATAACAGATACCCGTTGTTTGCCAGGTGCATACAGTACAAGTACGACGGATGTATTTCCGGACTCGTAGTTGATACCATCTCGCACACCCGCGGGCAGGGGCGCTACATTGACTGATCCTCCCACAAAAAATCGCAAGGTGTCTCTTTTTGTAAGCGTACCACTCACCGCCTCGGCAACAATGACCTGTGCGCCGGCCGCGCTTATAGCAGGGCTTGCACTAATGCTAGCGGTATTGGTGGCCGTTTGCACCACCGTTCCGTTATAATAAATGCGCATCGTGGCTGCGGTACCGCTGGTCTGAGCAGTTACAGGCAGAGTTTGCCCTACCTGGCGGGCAATAGGCTCGGGGATGGGAATAGCCGTTGGCTGAAAAGGCGGATCGGTAAAACGAAGGGAAAGTTCATTAGGAAAAATAGGCAAATACATATCCGATCCATCAGTGTTGGTCTGCTTGAGATTTCCGTTACCGCTGCGAAATAAGATAGCGATCTGGCGGATCGTTTCGCCGGCGGGCACTCCGTAAAAGGCCCGAATATTAGTTATATCGTAGCGCCATTTGTTATTGCCGAGCGAAGTGGCTTGCAATCCGGGTACCAGCTGACCCCAGGGATTCTGCGAACCGAATTTTACATAGCGCCAATCACTGGCACTGGTACTCAAATTGGTAATGACTCCGGTGTGTACGTAAACGTCCGAAGGATTCGAATAGTTATTAAGAGCGCCATTACCCTTGGTGGCATCGACGATGATGGAGACATTATCGTTATCACGAGGAAAAAGGGGGGTGCCGGTAAGCAACTGGGCGTAAGAGGGCAGCACCAACAAAGCGAGCAAGCTGAGCAGCAGCAGGGTCTTTTTCATATGGCAGCATTATAGGTCAACACTAAAAATACAAATATGTACTTGAAACACATTAACCGATCCTGATTTTTTTTTGGTTGGTTCCATTCGGAATACGCTAACCGCAGGGTCCGGCTTACCTTTACACCCCAATTGGTAGCATGTATAACAAAAAGGAGACCCTTTATTGGCAAAACCAGACCCAAGAGCTTCTAAAAAAGCAACAGGGAGTGGGTATTGACGTAAAAGAGATCGATGCGTTGCGTGGGGTACTACGCTTTCATGAATACCGGTATTATGTACTGAACGATCCGCTGCTCTCCGACTATCAATATGACCTGCTGTTCAAGTCGCTTGAAAAAATTGAACTACAACATCCCTCGCTGGTCACCCTCGATTCTCCTACCCAGCGAGTAGCCAAAGATCTAACTCGCGATTTTCCGACCGTGCAACATCTGGTGCCCATGCTGTCGCTGGATAATTCTTATAATGCCGAAGATCTGCGAGATTTTGACCGCAGGGCCAAAGAATTAACCGGGCTCTCTGCTGTTACGTATTGCGTTGAACCAAAATTTGATGGCAGTAGTATTTCGTTGATTTATAAAAATGATCTGTTAGTGCGTGCCGCCACTCGTGGAGATGGATTACAAGGAGATGAGGTTACAACAAACGTGAAACAAATTCGCACAGTTCCCTTATCGGCTGCCTTTGCCGCACAAGGAATTGAAGAGATCGAGATTCGAGGAGAGGTCTTAATCAATAAAGATAATTTTAACCAGTTTAATGAGCACCTGCAACAACAAGGTCTCGCCCCGCTGGCCAATCCTCGCAACGCAGCCGCCGGTACCTTGCGCTTAAAAGACCCGACCGAGGCAGCCAAACGAAAACTAGAAGTATTCGTCTATCACATTAGCTACACCGGTGCAGCGACGCACGGCTCGTTACCGCCCGCCTTACAAACGCATGCCGGCTCGTTAGAATTACTATGGGAACTCGGCTTTAGAAGTCCGCATCTCGAAAAGAAAGTTTGTATAACCATTGATGAGGTAATCGAGTATTGCGAGCAATACGAATCGATGCGTGATGACCTGCCCTATGAGATCGATGGCATGGTGATTAAGGTCAATGAGATCGGCTTGCAAGAAAAAATGGGAATGACCTCGCACCATCCGCGTTGGGCTGTAGCTTTTAAATTCAAAGCGAGACAGGCCACCACCCAACTCACTGGTGTAGAATTTCAGGTAGGAAGAACCGGAGCTGTTACTCCCGTGGCCAAATTGACCCCTGTGGCCGTAGGCGGTGTAATGGTATCCAGCATCTCTATGCATAACGAAGAATACATTGTAGAGAAAGATCTTCGCATCGGCGATATGGTGCTCATAGAGCGAGCGGGCGATGTAATTCCACAGATCGTAAAACCGCTGACCGATCTTCGAAAAGGAAAAGAAAAAAAGATCGTTTTTCCTACACACTGTCCAGTTTGTGAAAGCCGTTTATTTAAAGAAGAAGAAGAGGCCGTGTGGCGATGCATCAATATCGAATGTCCGGCACAGGTCGTGGAGCGTATCATTCACTTTGTGAGCAAAGATGCCATGGATATACGAGGGCTTGGAGAAGCCAACATCAGAAAATTCTACGAACAGCAACTACTGCGCGATATTCCCGGTATATACACTTTTGATTTTGCAGCGCTCGAGAATAAAGAAGGGTTTGGTAAAAAATCAATCGAAAATCTGCAAACAGCTATTGCTGGATCTAAAACGCAACCATTGCACCGATTGATTTATGCATTGGGAATACGTTTTGTGGGAGAGACTACCGCTCGCACACTGGCGGCAGCCGTGGAGCACTTACTAGACTTCGAAAAATTCTCTACCGAGCAATTGCTAGAGTTAGAAGATGTAGGACCCAAGGTAGCGGGCAGCATCCACCACTTTTTTAGCAACAAGGAAAATATAGAAATGATCCGGACACTGGAAAAACTCGGCTTGTCACTCCGTAACGAAAAGAAAGAAAATACGGCCAGTGGTAACGTAAATGGTAAAACATTTTTGTTTACCGGAACGCTGCCTACGCTAAAAAGATCGGCCGCCGAAGAGATGGTACGTAACGAAGGCGGGGTTGTACTCGGAGGAGTAAGTGCCAAACTCGACTACCTTGTTACTGGAGAAGACGCGGGCTCTAAACTAGAAAAGGCTAAAAAGATCAATACTATTCGTATCATCTCCGAAGCGGAGTTTTTAAAACTTTTAGAGGCGTAAGTTTTTCAAGCGCGAGATTTTCGGCTGTCTTTTTCTTACGAACAAGAAGCCCCCCGTGAAAAAGATTTTTCTTTACTCATCGGTTTTTAATCACTACCCATTTTGCTGTAGCCCTCTTGCCATTCCTTATCTAAGCAATTAAGTTGCTGGCATGCGTTTGTATGTAACAGCGGCAGCTCTGCTTATGACTATGATGGTCGACGCGCAAACCCACCATAGTCTGTTTATTACTGAATTTATGGCGGATCCCACTCCCAGTGTAGGATTACCTGCGTACGAGTGGATAGAAATTCGTAACGGATCGGGACAGCCCGTTCAATTACAAAATTGGAGAGTGGGTACCTCTACCGCCTTATCGGGGCCCCTTCCTTTTTACTGGCTGCCCCCAGACAGTTTAGTCATATTATGTTCGAACGCTGCCTTACCCTTCTTATTAACTCTCGGAAAAACACTTGCCGTAACGGGCTTTCCGGCGCTAGATAATGATGGCACTACAATTTGGCTGCGTCATCCATCGGGCAGTACCATGCATGCCATCTCGTACGATAAGAGTTGGTATATCAATTCGCTGAAAGCAGAAGGAGGCTGGTCGCTCGAAATGGTAAACCCAACATGGCCCTGTGCTGATAAATACAATTGGAAAAACAGTGTACACACTAGAGGAGGTACTCCCGGATCCGTCAATTCCGTTGAGGACCTGCAAACAGATTTACGCTTACCCACTGCCATCCATGCGTATGCACCAGCGCCGGATAGTTTACGGATACAATTCTCGACAACGATAGATAGCCCTTGGTCTATTCGCCCCTCTTTATATAAATTATCTAACGATATCGAAGTAACCGCCGTAAGAACGATCGATCCATTGCATACGATCATCGCCTGCAAATTGAGCCGCCCCATACAAACCGATACTATTTATTCGCTTTCCGTAATGGGAGTCAAAAGTTGTCATTCTTTTGAGATTGGCAGGTCCACCACGCTGTCAACTGGTCTAGCCTCTACCTGCAAGCCCCAAGATGTAGTCATTAACGAGATTCTTTTTAACCCACGTAGTGGAGGCAGTGATTTTATAGAACTATTTAATACCAGTAAAAAGATCATTGACATATCCTCTTTGTTTATTACAAATAGACAGACCAGCGGCGCTCTAGGAAGTTTTGTCCGCCTGAGTGCAACATCTCGCTTGCTTTTTCCTAACGAATATGTTGCCTTTAGCAGCGAACCTTCGCTAGTAATGCAGCAATACTTGACTAGCTCCCAATTACAATTTTTTCAAACGACCGGTTTTCCATCATTACCCGATGAAGAGGGAAGATTGGTGCTACTCCACCAACAAGGAGATATTATAGATGAAGTTGACTACAACGAGAACTGGCATTTTCCGCTATTGCAAGACAGAGAAGGGGTTTCACTCGAACGGATCGATCCAAAAGGAAAAACACAGTGGGCCGCTAACTGGCATAGCGCCGCCCGCACCGAAGGATTTGCTACGCCAGCCAGAAAAAATTCGCAGCAGATAACCAATAGCCAATCAGAAAATGATTTTTTGATACACCCGCGTTTGTTTTCGCCGAATCTCGATGGCCACGATGACATTTGCATCATTAGTTATAAAACAGAACAGCCTGGCACGTTGGTATCGATCCAAATTTTAGATGCGGCCGGTCGCTTGGTTAGGGTATTGGCTACCAGAACCTTG
>CANGYW010000068.1 GCA_947458335.1 Chitinophagaceae bacterium
AGAACAAACTGTCTTTGTAATCGGCCGTTTTTTCGAAGATGGTGCGAATAAGGGTATGCTGGGGCTGATCGAGCGGCACCATAAAAGAATACCCCTTTTGAAAATCCGCATCAGACCAATCTGCCGGTAATCCATAGATCTTAATCTGATGGCGTTGCAACAGAGTGGCAAACTCGCGAATACGGGGTTGGTCCTTTTTAGCACCCACCACATAAGCTTTTACAGGATGTGCTGCTGCACGAGCAGGGACCTGTTTGTAAAAGTCACGTTGAAAAGAGAGAAAATCCTTTCGTAAGGCCAAAGCACCCTCAAGTGTAGAGAGCGCTGTATTAAATTGATTACGGATGGTAGCAGGAAAACTCAAAAGTCCATTAGTGCTCTCTTGTAAATGACCGCGAGAAGAAGCTTGCTCGAATAGAATGCCCACTCCACCATTGATATCGGGATAGGTAGACCCTTTTCCATAATAAAAATCATCGTATCCTTCTTTCGTAAAATAAAAAGTGCCGATGCTATCCAACACACGGGCATGAAACTTAGCCAATGCAGCCGTTAGCTCTTGGTTCTTGCCTGGTGTAAGTGGATTTACACGAGAGGGAACGCCTGGCTGAAAAAAGAAGGTGGCATTGGTACCTTGTTCGTGGTGATCGGTTAAAACATTAGGCTTCCACAAATGAAACCAGCGAAGTCGGTTCTGGCTCTCAACATGCACCGCTGGCAACCAGTCACGATTTAAGTCAAACCAATAATGATTAAATCGTCCGCCAGGCCATACCTCATTAAACTCTCTGGAATTAGGGTCCGAAACAAGATTTTTGCTTTTATGTTGGTTAGCCCAGGTAGAGAAGCGTTGTAACCCATCAGGATTAAACGAAGGATCGAATAAGATGATCGTATTCTTTAGTAGATTTTCTATAGAGGCCCCTTGCGCAGCCGCCAAGTGATACGCTGTTAGCAGCGAAGCATTCGATCCACTGGGCTCATTGCCATGAATGGAGTGACCGATCCACACCACTGCGGGCATCTCATCGATAGACGTGTTGGCCGCAGTAGCTGGATTACTCAACTGTAAATGTTGCAACCGAATTTTTTCGAGATTACGGTGATTTTCGGGAGAGGTAATAATTAGCAATAATTGAGGGCGTCCCTCGTAGGTAAAACCCATTGTCTCGGCCTTAATCCGTTCGGGAGCCGCTGTGGCCAGTGCTTTCATGTAAGCTGCCAATCGATCGTGGGTTACATGCCATTGACCTACCTCGTGGTAAATGACATCTTTTGGTTTTGGAATAGCAGGGTTATAATTGGTTCCTGTTGGAAGATAGTACGACAGATCCTGTGCGGATAAGCCGAGACTGGTGCCGAAAAAAAACAGCACGGACAAAAAGAAGTTTCTATTGCGCATAAAAGTCGATTATGAAACGCCAAGATAGTTAGTATCGGGCAATAATCAGAGCACAATTGTATCTTTGTAACATGGGTGCAAAAGGAAAAGTCTTGGTGGCCATGAGCGGCGGTATAGACAGTACTGTGGCCGCTCTGATGCTGCATAAACAAGGCTATGAGGTGGTGGGCATCACCATGAAAACCTGGGATTATGCCGCCAGCGGAGGAAGCAAAAAAGAGACCGGGTGCTGTAATCTAGATTCGTTCAACGATGCGCGACAAGCCGCCGTAGAGCATGGTTTTGCACATTACATACTAGACATCCGCGAAGAGTTTGGCGATTTTGTTATTGACAATTTTGTAGAGGAATATTTGGCTGGTCGCACCCCTAACCCCTGCGTGCTGTGTAACACACACATCAAATGGAGGGCATTGCTAAAGAGGGCCGATGCACTGGGCTGCGATTTTATCGCCACTGGCCATTATGCCAAGATCAGACAACACGAAAATGGCCGCTTTGTCATCAGCAAGGCAATCGATTATACCAAAGACCAGAGTTACGTTTTGTGGGGACTACAGCAAGACCTGTTAAGCCGTACCCTTTTACCATTGGGCGGATATAAAAAGACCGAGATTCGCCAGCTGGCACACGACTTTGGCTACCCTGCATTGGCCAAAAAACAGGAGAGCTACGAGATCTGTTTTGTACCCGACAATGACTATCGTGGGTTTTTAAAAAGAAAAGTACCTGGGCTCGAGAACAAAGTAAGCGGTGGCTATTTCGTAGACAAAAATGGTACCATTCTGGGAAAACATAAAGGGTACCCCTTTTATACCATCGGGCAGCGCAAGGGACTCGATATTGCGCTGGGCAAACCTGTTTTTGTTACACGCATCGACCCAGACAATAACACCGTAACCCTGGGTGATGAAAATGACTTGGACCAGCAAGAGATGCTCGTAAGCAAGATTAATTTACTAAAATACGAGCAGTTATCAACCGGAATGGAAGCTACTACCAAGATTCGTTATAAGGATGCAGGAACGCTCTCTACACTATACCCCGAAAATACAACCTGCAAGGTTCGTTTCTACGAAGCAGCTAAAGGAGTGGCTCCCGGCCAGAGCGCCGTTTTTTATGAAGGAGATGATGTGTTAGGTGGCGGCATCATTCAAAGAACGACGTAACCTTCTCAAAAAATTTGATCAACGCCTGTGCTTTTCGAAATCGGGCGGTTGTGAGTTTTTAGAAATTGATCTATCTCTATACTACCTTTAAGGCATGGATAGACGGGCACGCTATTGGATACTGAGTTGTGCATTACTGATCGTTACTGCAAACATCACCCATGCACAATTGACCCGCCATATCGTATGGCTAAAAAATAAAGGAAGCAACACATTTTCGCTTAGCAACCCCACTGCATATCTCTCAGCGAGGGCACTGCAGCGCAGAACTACGCAACAACTGGCCCTTGATAGTACCGATCTTCCGGTTACCCCCGCTTATTTAGTAGCCATTGGGTCTATTAGCGGTGTAACGATACTCAATGTTTCTAAGTGGCTTAATGCCGTTTGTATTCAAACAAGTGGAATCAGCCCCCTTACAGCCGTGCAGCAACTACCTTTTGTACAAGCGACCGCGGGACTAGCAGCGCGAACCCTGATCGGCCCCGTTACCGATAAATTTACAGAGTCGCAGCGGATTACCCCACTACCCGAATACGAAGCAAAACAGGTAAAGCTGGATGGCGACTTTTACAACTATGGTGGCAGTGCCGGTGCAGAGATCAAATTACACAAAGGAGAGTTCTTGCACAACATCGGACTAAGCGGAAAAGGCCTTCAAATTGCCGTACTCGATGGCGGTTTCTTCAACTATAATTCACTTCGCGCCTTTGACAGTGTAAACAGAAACGGTCAGATTATCAGCACGTGGGATTTTGTTTCTCGCAACGCCACGGTCAATGATGATCATCCGCATGGCATGCAATGTCTCTCTACTATGGCTGCCCATATTCCAGGGCAATTTGTGGGGAAGGCCCCACAAGCCTCCTTTCATTTATTTCGCACCGAAGATGTGAACTCCGAGTATCCTATAGAAGAATTCAATTGGGTATGTGGAGCAGAAAGGGCCGATAGTGCCGGCGCCGATCTGATCTCCTCCTCACTAGGGTATTACGATTTCGATGACCCCTCTTTTAACTACACTTATGGTCAGTTAAATGGAAATACTAGCATTGCCGTGCGAGGAGCCGATCAGGCGGCCAAAAAAGGCTTGCTCGTATTTAATTCGGCGGGCAACGAGGGTAATAGCGCTTGGCGTAACATTGTTACCCCGGCTGATGGAGATAGCGTACTTGCCATAGGAGCGGTCAATACAATGGGTAACGTTGGCTCTTTCTCCAGCTATGGGCCTGCGCCGAGCGGAAGAATCAAGCCCGACTTGGCTTCGGTGGGGGTGTCGGCCGTAGTGCAGGGTAGCAATAACAACATTGGAACAGCCAACGGCACCTCCTTTGCTTGCCCCAACATGGCCGGACTAAGTGCCTGCCTTTGGCAAGGCTTTCCGGAATTCAATAACATGAAGATCGCCGAAGCACTCAAACGATCGGGCAGCCGCTTTACCAACCCCGACGACAGAGTGGGCTTTGGCATTCCTGATCTGCGAAAAGCGTTTGGGTGGCTGCTAACGGAGTACGCGACCATGAATGCGCAAGCCACCAATTGCTCCATTAACATTACCTGGAAGAGCAAGGATGTGCAAAGCATGCGCTATGAATTGCAGCGAAAACTGCCCGGTGAGCCAAGTTATACTACGCTACAGCAAATCGCACCAGCAGCAGGACTAACCCTCCGTAATAGCAACTACCAATATACCGACCGCATACTGATCAATCCTACTGGTGCCATCTCGTACCGCGTAATTCAATGGATCGATACAGCCGCCGCTACCAAAGAGTCGATACTGCTCGAAAGCATCTCATTACTACTCTCGGACCCTTGTGTAACCTCGCTGGAAACGTCCATTCAGGTTTTTCCCAACCCAGCCAGCAGCAATGCCCGACTTGTCGTTAACTATGCGGGCACCACTCCTTTGCTTTGGGTGGCCATCAGCGATATGACAGGACGGATCCTGAGTCGATACCAAGTGCCCCTACGTACGACCGTCAGTAGTTCCGATCTGCCCTTGCAGAGTTATTCAAAAGGAACCTACCTGATCACCGTGTGGGAAGAGGATAAAAAAATTGGATCGGTCAAACTAGTCAAAGATTAAGCAGGCCTTTGCAACAAGGCCGCATACAAGGTATCGGCTTTCTCTGCACTGCCATCAAATAGTTGTTGCTGCACACATCGAAGACCCATCTTTTGTTCTAGCCATGCAACTTGTGCTTCGTTTTCTTGCGTAAAGACCGAACAAGTAGAATACAGCAAATACCCGCCAGGCAGCAATCGAGTAAGTGCATTTTGTAAAATCGTTCTTTGCACCAGCTGAAAAGCGGCCACAGCAGATGAATCAAAATAATAAAGTTGCTCTGGTGTGCGCGACCAGGTACCACTGCCCGTGCAAGGCACATCGGCCCAGACGAAAGGAAAATCCTCTGCAAAAGCAGAAGGAACAGAACGAGCAAGGTCAATTTCATACGCGCGGTAATTCTGTAGTTCGGCCTGCGTAAACCGCTGCTGAAGTTGTCGTAAAATAGACGCTCGTTTATCTGAGACGACAATAGAAATCTCACCCAACACGTCTTTGGCTAGTATCGATTTTCCTCCACTGCCAGCACAACAATCCCACATTTTTTTTTGCGCGTAATAAGGAAGCAAAGAAAGTAATGTGCCAATGCGTTGTGAGGAAAGATCCTGAATTACAAAATCCCGATTAAGACCGGGCCAACTGCTGAGCGAAGTAGTGGCCGCTAACGAAAGCGTCTGCGCCGAAATCTGCTCAAAAGAGATCGCTTGGGCACTTAGTGCATCGATCACCTGTTGTTCTTTTTGAGGACGCAAGCGAATAAATAACGCCGGTTGCTCAAAAAGAGATAAGACCCAATCCGAGTCTTTGAGCGATTCGCTAAATAGTTCTTGGTAAGGAAAAACTTCTTGTAGCAGCCTTGTATACGCAGCAAGCCTGACTTCATCGGTCAACACCGTAACGAGTGGCGCTGGTAGGCCTGTATCGTTAGGCACAAGTTTAGTGGCGGCTTCATCATAGAGTAAGCCAGCCTTCTCTGCTAAATCAGCGGAGATGCGGTCATTCCACAATGGACGCTCCAACGCCAGCAAGGGATCCTCTTTTTTACCGCACAGAAATAGACCGATCAAAATTTTATCGGAAATAGACAGACGAGAGAGCGACTTTCCCATTCTAAAGAAACAATAGCAATAATGGCGAACCCACCTACGATCGGTGGAACCCATTTTTCGATCGAGCGAAAATTGTTGCTTGACAAAAAGAGAAAAAGGCTCTTGCCCCTTGTATGCCTCTAGGATTGCAACAGCCTTTTTTAGATATGCGTGGTAACGACTCAAATCTCGAGCAGCGTTTTGACCGGATCTTTTCCAATCAATAATTGGTCGGGGTTTTCGAGCAACTCTTTAACGCGCACCAAAAAACCGACCGACTCACGGCCATCGATAATGCGATGATCATAGCTAAGGGCGAGGTACATCATGGGGCGAATTACTACTTGCCCATTAAGTGCCATGGGACGCTCCTGAATCTTGTGCATACCCAAAATAGCGCTTTGGGGCGTATTGATAATGGGCGTACTCATTAAAGAACCAAAAACGCCGCCATTGGTGATAGTGAATGTTCCACCGGTGAGCTCGTCTGCGGTGAGCTTACTGTCGCGCGCCTTACCCGCTAACTCGATCACTTTCTTTTCGATCTCGGCCATACCGAGACTTTCTACGTTACGCATTACGGGTACCGTAAGTCCACGAGGCGTGCTAACGGCAATACTAATGTCTGTATAATCATGATACAATATCTGATCTCCCTCGATAGAAGCATTTACCGCAGGCCACTCGGCTAGTGCAATAGAACAAGCCTTTGCAAAAAAGCTCATAAAGCCAAGGCTTACACCATGCACCTCCTTAAACTTCTCTTTGTAGCGGGCCCGCACCTCCATAATGGCACTCATATCTACTTCGTTGAATGTAGTGAGCATGGCCGTGCCATTTTTGGCCTCTACCAAGCGCTTGGCAATGGTCTTGCGCAGATTACTCATTTTTTCGCTTCGCGTATTACGCTCGTTTAGCGAAGCACCAGGTGCCGGTATGCGACCGGGTTGTGCCAATGCGGCCAATACATCCTCTTTTAAAATTTTTCCTTGAGGTCCACTGGGCTTTACTTTTTTGGGATCTACTTTTTTATCGGCAATGATGGCCGAAGCCACGGGACTAGCTTTGATCTCTTCAGCTACTGGAGCCGATGCTGTAACGGCAGGAGTTGCTGATACCGCTGACGTAGTGGGGGCTGCAGGAGGCTTAGGTGCAGTCATCTCCACTTGGGCAGGTGGTCTGGGAGCAGCAGCAGTCGGAGCAGTTGCGCCAACGGGAGCCTTTGCCGACTCATCGATAGTAGCCAACAGGTCGCCGATCTGTAAGGTATCTCCCTCCGCGGCGGCGGTGGTGAGCAAACCCGCTTGCTCGGCATTTACCTCGAACGTAGCCTTCTCGCTTTCGAGCTCTGCGATCACCTCGTCTCTCTCCACATAGTCTCCACTCTTTTTGGTCCAGCGTAGCAGCTGCACTTCGGTGATGGATTCTCCTACTGTGGGTACTTTGATCTCTATCATAAAATAAGTTTACTAGATTAGATCGTAAAAGCAGTTTCAATAAGTTCGCCCTGTTCCTGTATATGCACCTTCTGGTAGCCCGTTGCTGTAGAGGCAGAGGGCTGTCTGCTGATAACTCCAAAAGGAATAGTTCTGCAATTCATTTTCAAGAAAGAGGCTGCCCCCATATTTTGGGGCTCTTCTTGCACCCAATACCATACCGCAGCGCCGTATCGCTTGTGCAGCTTTTCGAGTTGTTGTATCGGCAATGGATAAAGTTGTTCCAGCCGAACGATGGCCAGATCGGAACGCTGCTCGCGACGCTTTCTTTCGTCGAGTTCAAAGTAAATCTTTCCGCTACAGAACAACACTTTTTTAACTTGCCCGGGCTGGGCCTCTGCATCGTCAATCACTTCTTTAAAACTACCCTGTGTAAAATCGGTTACCGTAGAATAAGAACCGGGTAAGCGAAGGTTGGCCTTGGGAGAAAAATTAATCAGCGGTTTTCTAAATGACCAGGCCAACTGTCTGCGCAGTGCATGAAAGAAATTGGCAGCCGTTGTTATATTGGTAACGATTATATTGAACTCAGCTGCCAACTGCAAAAATCGCTCCAGTCTCGCGCTACTGTGCTCGGGCCCCTGCCCTTCGTAACCATGGGGCAATAAAAGGGTGACCCCATTCATCCGGTTCCATTTTTGTTCACCCGCAGTAATAAACTGATCGATGATTGTTTGAGCGCCATTGGCAAAATCTCCGAACTGAGCCTCCCAAACAACCAGTGCACTTGGATTAGCCAGCGCATACCCGTACTCAAATCCCAAGACAGCATATTCGCTTAACAACGAATTGTAAATAGTAAAGGCTCCCCCTGCACCTGGCAACCGTGATAAACGATTATAGGGCTGATCGGTTTGCTCATCTCGTAAGATAGCATGGCGATGCGAGAATGTACCTCTTGATACATCTTGTCCACTGACGCGCACTCTTCTACCCTCGGCTACCAAACTTGCGTAGGCAAGTAATTCGCCGGTTGCCCAATCTATCTTCTGCTCTTGCTCAAAGAGCTTGATCTTATCTTGTAATATCTTTTCTACTTTCCGCAAGGGCTTAAAATCAGCAGGCCAAGAAAGCAGCGCGTTCATAAGTTGCTTTAACTGGGCCGCATCGATCGATGTTACCGGAGAATGCAAGAAATCTTCGGGGGTGGCGCGGCGCAATTTTTTCCACTCCAGCTCTGGGGGCTGGTATTGGTACGGTAAGGGATGCTGCTTTACCTCATCTAGCCGCTCTTGCAAGTCTTGCCAGAATTTCTTTTCCATGTCCTTGGCCAGTGCCTGCACCTCGGTATCGCCGTCGGCCAACAACTGCGCCACATAGACCTCGCGGGGATTAGCATGCTTCTCGATCAGTTGGTACAGGCGGGGCTGGGTAAACTTGGGATCATCGCCTTCGTTGTGTCCATGCCGACGATAACATACCATATCGATAAAGACATCGCTATTGAATTGCTGACGGTAAGCCGTAGCCAGTTGAGCACATTTGACTACCGCCTCGGGATCGTCCCCATTGACATGAAAGACCGGCGCCTGTATCGAAGCCGCCAGCGAAGTACAGTAGTCCGCACTACGAGCCTCAATAAAATCAGTTGTAAAACCTATTTGATTATTGATCACAAAGTGCAGTGTGCCACCTGTGCTATAGCCAGCCAGTCCACTCATTTGCAATAGTTCGTATACAATTCCCTGTCCTGCGATTGATGCATCGCCATGAATTAAAATGGGAACAATTTTATCTGTATCGGATTGATAAAGCACATCCGCCTTAGCTCTGGCAAAACCAGCTACTACTGGATTGACAGCCTCCAAGTGAGAGGGATTGGGCATCAGCTTAAGGCTGATCGTCTTACCGCCGGAGGTTTGCACTTCGCTACCGTAGCCCATGTGGTATTTGACATCGCCACTACCCATAGTCTGATCGACCTTCGCTGTTCCTTCGAACTCACTAAAGATTTGCTCGTACGTTTTGCCCATCACATTGGCCAGTACATTGAGACGACCACGGTGCGCCATACCGATCACCACCTCTTTGGCTGTAAGATCGGCTGCTGTATTGATGATGGCATCAAGTGCAGCAATAGTGGTCTCACCTCCTTCGAGCGAAAATCGTTTCTGACCTACGTATTTGGTGTGAAGGAACTTTTCTAGAATAACTCCTTGGTTGAGTTTTTCGAGCACTCGTCGCTTGGCATCGAGTGGTAATGGCACATGCATTTGCTTCTCTACAGCATCGATAAGCCACTCTACTTTGGCAGGATCGTTGATGTATGAATACTCTACACCTACCGAAGCAGTGTAACATTTTTCGAGGTGTGCGATAATTTGGGCGAGTGTGGCATTAGTCAGCCCCAGTGCATGCCCTGCGGCAAATGAGATAGAGAGATCTTGTTCAGTTAATCCGAAATGAGTCAATTCCAAACGCGCGCCCCTGTCAATACGGGGGCGAATTGGATTGGTTTTGGCGACTAAATGACCTTTATTGCGGTAGGCCATCATAAGTCGATACACACTGAATTCCTTTTGCCAGTTAATGTCTGCTGTAGCTGCACCATTGGAAGGTGTCGCTGTTGTAGCACCATTGCGAATCGCAAAGTCAAAGCCTTCAAAAAACTTTTTGAGTTCAGGATCTACCGATGCGGGATCCTTTACAAAATCACGGTACAGATTCTCGATAAAGGCAGGGTGAGACTGGGTGATGTAAGAAAAATCCTTCATGAATGTCAAGGTGTTACAAAAAGGGGGGATTTCAGGGTACAAATATCGCGCAAAATGACTAATTAGTAAGGTTTTGCAAGGGATTCCCCCAAATTAAAAAAACGATAAATTTGGCTAAAA
>CANGYW010000069.1 GCA_947458335.1 Chitinophagaceae bacterium
GATTTTTGTACCTTTGCCCTCCTCCCGCCCGGGTGGCGAAACTGGTAGACGCAGCAGACTCAAAATCTGCCGCCCGCAAGGGTGTATCGGTTCGATTCCGATCTCGGGCACAAAGCCCCCAACACGAAGTGTTGAGGGCTTTTTTAATTGAATGCGTGCAAAGCTTGCTTTGCTAAGCAGACAAGTAAAAGGCCCGCCACGGCGAAGCCTTGTGGGGCTTTGGGTAAGACTTTGGGCACGTCCTTACAAAACGAAACTACCAGCGCAGCGAATAGAATTACTGTAAAAATCTGCTCTCCCAGCCCGGTAAAGCAACCAAACAGGTAGCCTGCTTACCAAATAGTCGAAAGCGATAACGAGCTATCAACCTATAAAAAAAGTCTCTCAGCGGACGAGGCAGCATCTTCAAATAACCTACTGCCCGCCAACCACCAGATAAATGGCGCATAATGAGTAGCACTGCATCGGATCTAACGTAAGCTTTTCCATTAATAATTAATACTACAGAACCAGCCTCGCTGGCCGAATCAAGGTATTGACGTAAAAAAGTCTGCCCGATAGGTGACTGAAGCGAAGCAAAGCAAAAATGACCAGCTGGATCACGTTGAATAATAAAGCGAACGGTACGAGTACAAAGATTGCAAACTCCATCGTAAAGAACAATATGGCGGACCAGCTTACTCACTAGATGCAAGATAGAGCGAAAGTCCGGCAATTGACTACCTTGTACTAAATCTATAGGTAAACGAACTATCAGTCCTCATAAGAACCATACTATCCTTTTTTAAATAGTCTATATAGTACTCATAAAAAGGATTAGAGACAGACCAACGATCGACAAAGGCAGCCCAAACGTTTCCGTAGCTATCTTCCCATACTGGCCCGCAATAAGAAGGGGTATTGACTCGAGAGAATCGAAGCCAGACTCCTTGATGATCAGAAATAATACCACTCTTGATGCTGGCCTTTAAATTCCACTGCTTATCATACAACAAGTTTATATCAGGTGGCTGAGTAGGCAGCACATCTCTTTTGCAGGCAGCCAGTAAGAACAATGACAAAATAAGTGCGTTTCTCATATTATTTTTTTTAAAATACCCAGCTTGGATATCCTCCTAACACATAATAAACCCTATAGGGCCACACCCAGCCAAATGCAGCACCGACTTTTGTATCCCAATGAACGTCTCGCGCGGGCCAACGCATAACCTGATTGGCAACAGGAGGAACTCCTACAAAATGGTTGGGGTTAGAAGATAAGCCTGCATAATCACTCCAATTACTACAAGTCCAAGGAGAGTATGGATCTACACAATAAGGCGCCCGAAATCCAAATCCAAAATCATTTCTAGCCTCTCCAAAATAAGTGGCTCGTAAAATACGAAGATGCTTGATGGGAGGATGATGAGAAGGAACTTCTATAGCGTAAGACTTAAAGCCATTGACCGATGTAGTTGGAGATGTAGTCATTAAAGAAGTATATAACTCGCCATTAAAATGAGCTCGCTGACTTGTATTGTCATATTCCCAAACAGCTAAGGCCTGCTCGTGATTACTCTGGGCCCAATTCATGTCCCATCGAGATTCTGGCAAAGTAGCGGTCTCTTTCCATACTTTATCACGGATTTCCTGACGAGTAAATGAAGCTAACCCTTGATCGATGGTATATCCAGCGGGATAATTAGGAGGTACTGGCAAGGGCGAGAAAGCAGAGACCGCAGCACCAACGGTTGGTTGCAAATGAGCAGAGATGCGATTAATTCGTAGTTCAGAGCCACCCCCGTTTCCTGTAAAACTAATCAAGTTATCGTACTGAATTTTTAAAATGTAATTATCGATTAGCACAGAACGCTTAAGTTCAGTAGGAACAATTGGCTGAGGATTGACCGGCCCGTTACAGCCTGGCGTAAAACAGACTCCGCCAACAGTAACTACCAAACCGCCACCAGGATTACCGACGGGTTGCTCAGGACCATTTACACCAATAATATGAGTTGAATGAGATGAAGCATAGTCATCGTCGATCAACACGGGGACATACCCTGTTAAAGACCCATTCTCATAAACCGGCTCACTACCGGGGGCTTGATCAGTATCTGCCGTAGCAGTAAGCAACGAAACCGTTGGCAAATAATTACCTACAGACGAGGACAAGAACGTCTCGGAATAAGGATAATAAACTGATACGGGCGGGGCGGCCTCATCTTCGAGAGAATACTGAGTGCCGGTAGAAGTAAGTGGTATTAAAGTCTGTAAAAAATGTTCAAGCTCATTGTCGTTTCGTTTATCAACCTCATTCCAAAAATGGTTAGCAAAAGAAGAAAGATCAGCCCGCCAAACGCGGGTCAATGAGTCAAAACGCGGATACTGCGAAAGCCGGCTTTGAGAAGGAAAAATAAGATCGGCTAATAAGACGCTCTCATCAGAAAACACCCGAGCATATATTGAGGCGTTTACTAATCTCACATTAGCGTTATTCTTATAGAGCACCTTAAAAATCTCTGTAATCTTCGAAAGCTGCTCCACCAACTTGATCTCTTCGGGTGTAGTCGGATAGCGGTCTGCCAATACAACTTTCTCGGCCCCTGTCAACTCGGCGGCAGGAAGATCTTTTTGACGCACACATCCCGATAGAGTTATTAGCGCTGAGGCAATCAACACAACTAAAATAGTTTTCATAAAATTATTTATTTAAATAAAGGAAAGCACGTTTTAAAACATAAAAATCGATGCTTGTTTTCGCAAAATTTGCCAGAAAAAAAGCATGTGAAAATCTTTACACTAATTTTCCGTACTAATACGGAGTAAAACAACGTTTATCTAGTAGAAATACGATCTTTTCTGTATTACCCAAATCATTTTAGGCATGATATTAATCATAGGCATACTGACACTAGCTAGATAGCTTGCCGAAAAAAAATGAAAAAGATCATCTTGATTACCCTTGCTATCTTTCTTTGGGGAGGCACCGAAGCACAACAAAAAAGCGAACAACTGGGCATAGAAGTAAGACCTGTAACACTAGACTTTGCGGTGACCCCTGGAAGCAGTAGCGCCAGAAAGATATTTGTTACCAACGCACTTAGTGAGAAAACACAGTTTACGGTCTATGTTAATGACTGGCGAAGAGATACCATTGGCAGTCATGTATTTACTGAACCGGGTAAAGACCCCCGCTCTTGTGCGCTACGCGTATCTGTAGATAAGCCATTCTTTGAGTTAGAACCGGGCGAGCGACAAGAGTTAACAGTAACCTTACAAGAGCCTTTAGATACCCTAAGCGATTTACAAATGAACTGGTGTATGCTTTTTATAGAAACAGTAAAAGAAAAGAAACTGGGGGCGGCTAACGGATTTAAAACAACTATTGCCAACCGATATCGTGTAGGAGTTCACGTTTATCAAACACCTCCTGGGGTAACAGAGAAAGAAATTCGATTAGTTAAGATTGAACCACTAGCAAATGCGGCAAATCGCTACCGGGTTGTTTGTCAAAATACAGGTAAAACACAACTACAATGCTCAGGATATATAGAATTATTCTCACTGCAAGATGGCAGCAAGATCAGGATACCCAGCCAGGAGTTTCCTCTTTTTCCGGAGCAGATACGTTATTTAGATTTTAGCCTACCGGAGCAAATCGCTAAAGGCAAATATACACTTACAGGAATCATAGATGCCGGCAATGATGTAGCACTAGAAGCCGGACAAGTAACCATAGAGATCAATTAAATGCCTACTGCTTTAGTATGCGTATGGGGCGTCTCTTTTCCTGTAATACAAAGTTGACTGCAGCCTCTTGTGTAGTACGAAGATCGACTGATTGATAAAGTACAGTAGGCCTTATTGATCCGGTAAACGCTTCTGGATTTAAAGAAACGGTATAGACTCCAGCGGGTACATTGATAAAATACAAACCGTCATTATCAGTAAGAGTCGAATATTCTTTTCCACTACTATCGGTAGCTTTAACTAAAATATGATCGGGTTGAACAGATAGTGTGCTGTGCGTATCTAACTCAATGCTGACAGATCCTGCAATTATGCAGCTTTTAGAAAATGCGATCATCACTGTTTGACTGGATCGCATATTAAGAAAAAGATCACTACTAGAAGGAGGCAACCAACCACGGTGAGCCCCAGTAGCGGTAATTGAAATTCGGTATAGCCCTGTATCGATATTCTTCCAACTAAACGAACCCTCTTTTGATGTAATAAAGTTATCTTTTCCGACTGTAACACCTATGCCAGGCAGCAACCGATCTGTGCTGTCAAAACGCTTATTTCCATTCTGATCGGCATAGGTAATGACGGTTAAGTCATAATAGCGACGCTTGAGCGGTAAGGGAAGACGAAGCGCTTTCTTAAGTGAGAAATTAAAGAAAGGAAAACTGGTTCCCAAAAGCCCGGGCGCTACTGATCGCGAAAATGGAAATGTTCCCGAAAATGATAGCTGCCACCCTTTCTGCGGCTGTTGCCAAGAAGCCGTTAGCCCAACCGAGGTATTGACACGCTCATCAAACCTTGTTTTAGAGAGATTATAACGAAACTGCAAACCAATCCGTTTCCATAAGCGAAGCCCCACATAAGGACTCACAGAGAGAGCTTGATTAAGGCGCACGACCACTTTTATAGAACTATCCTTAAGTACAGGCTGTTGCAAAAAGTAGGCACGTATGCCGCTGCTTTTAAATCGATAATTGAATGTGGTATTATAAATAAAAACCGGTCGGCTAATCAGTCGATCATTAGCATATCCTAGCAGCGACTTTACAGAAAAGGTATGACCCAACGCCGACAGGGAAGAAAAAAAGATCTCTCCATATTGGTAACGTGGTAATAAGGCGGTCGAGACACCCGTTTGCTGAAACCAGCCTGTACTAAACGAAAAATCAAGCATCTTTTTTCTATACCCGACCCTAATACCCATTTTTTCACTGTTAAAACGAAACACATCCGTTAAATAAATAGTATCGGTCAACAGCGTGCTAACAATACTATTATAAGAATAGAATAGATCGAGATAGCCCTGCTTTCGAAGCCATCTCAACTGATGCAAATGAGTATGCAATCCTTTATCAACCCCCGGAAATAATGCTGAGAAGCGCTGCCACGAAGAAGTCCACTCCAGCATTTTTCCATGACGCTGAATACTATATCCTCCCCCTAGAGAGAGTGCCCCATTCGATAATACCGGCACACGAGAAAAATGCTCTTGCCCTGCGGCAACAGATAGCTTTACTTGCATATTTTTAGAAGGCTGCCAAGCAGTCTCGTACGAGAGTAGATATTCCTGTAAACCCTTTTTAACATCTCTATTCGCAACTACCCGAAATACCGAAGAAGCATCAGCCACACGACGCTGCAACCAAACACTATAGGTCTTATTAGTAAAGACCCCCGGAACAGTAGGCAGAATAACTTGTGCTCCCAGTTGATAGTCAGATGATAAGCGGTACAAAACACTAAAACCTCGACCATAAGAGAAGAAATGCTGAATTGAATTTAATTGCCCAAGCGTAAGATCCCAACGCTTGTGCTTAAGTTGAGCAGTTAAGATATTTCGCTCGATTGTATTGAGTGGCCCATAGAGCTTAGAACGAAAAGAAAGATCAACACTACCCTCTTTCAGCATCCAAGAGGCCCTAGCGGCACCATAAAAACTATATTGTCTGTCAGTCATCATGATACCCGTCTCGAACTCAGCCGGAAAATCTAAAAATGGGGTAGCATGCGCTTTACCACTATTTCGTGGAGACGTTAACGTAATTGGCACACTCTGTATCATGCCCGTGCTATCAGAGATGCTAACTAGTACTTGTGGAGAGTTTTGTAAGACTCCTGTCGGTAACGCCAGCGGGTATTCGACTACTGAATCAGCTCCTGGCGGCAGCCGTAGCGTAAACCGCAGAGGCTCTTCAAAAAAAGAGGATTTAAGAGATATATTATAATGCCCGTTTGTAGTACCCTTATTGTAAATGCGTAAAGGAATCATCACCTGTTTAACAACTGCAGGCACATCGATAACCGGCTGTAGCGCAGTAATTGAAAATGAATGAATGGCAGGAGCGCGGATATAAAAAAAAGTATCAAGTGTCAATTTTTGGTTATTAAAGCTATCGATTTCAAGTTGTAAGAAAACAGGAGAAAATTCAGCAGAGGCTCTCGGCTGTCGAATGAGCGTGAGTGACACGACCGAAACAGAATCAGACGATGCATTAAATGAGTAATGTTGTTGCCCCAGCAGCTTCCAACCCATAGGTGGCCGGAGGTGCAAACTGGCAGCTCGACCGTTTAGTCGAAGCCCGACCATATTATAGAGAAAGTAAGACTCTTCTGAGATAGAAAGTGAATCCTTAAAAAAAATTACCGAACCAGTCTGGCCGCTGACAGTAAAAAGTATAAAACCGGTTGTGGTAAGCAGCAACACCTTACGCCAATATCGAATCATGAATAACAAATAACGCTTGATGATCAAAAAAGAGGTTGCCCTCTTCGAAAAGAGAGCAACCTCGATAGCATTATACTCCTTAAAGTTGAGTAGCGGTCAAAATAACACTCAACAGATAATCACCCCCAGTGTAGCTCCATCCGGGAATGGCTCTCATTTTTACAGAGAAGGGCTTGGCAGGACCAAACGTTCCTCCGGTAATTAGCGGAGCAGCTGTGGTGCTCAGTGAATTCCACATAGAAGGTGTTGCATTAACGCCACCTGTACCATTGGTAGCTAAATTGTACTGCAATACACTGCAAGGCATCACGTTGTTACTGGTACCAGACCCTACGTAAGAGAAATTAGCCGTAGCTGAGCGAATAGCCACATTGAAATTTCTGTTAGAGTACACCAAAAAGGGACTGGTTTGGTTACCGAAGATGTCTTCGAGAATGCGCCCGGTAGGACTCAAATAATCACCGGCATCATCGAAATCGGCTTCTAAGAAATCGATTTGCGGGATCATAAAGATCACATTATCGAGGTCGAGTTTAGCGAGGATCACTGAGGCATCAGAGGCAGGCTGCGCACTAGCTATACTAAAACTAATGGCTGCCATAAAAGCAAAGAAGAACCTTTTCATAAAGATTTGTTTTTAAAAAATTGAATAAATAAATACTAGATCAGAACCGGCCCCTACAACGTTGATAGCTGCAAGATGAAGCATTGACATGTTCGTAAAAATGATAATAGTCAATGACGCAACACTACTGTGTGGACATAAAAAAAGGCTGATCAGTATCTTTTTGATACCGATCAGCCTTTAAGGCACTAAAATCATTTACCTATTAATGATTACTTTTCCGGTGGCGATCACATTATTGACAGCAGTGATCAACCGAACAACATATAACCCTCCCTGAGCACCGCGAAGATCTATCTCCATAAGAGGATAACCCGATGTTGCGGGGGTTTGCTTACTGTACACCATGGCACCTTTACTATCAAAGACCTGTAAAGTATAGGTAGTAGCTAGGGGGCTGTAATATGACACTTTGAATAAACCACTGTTGGGGCTTGGAAAAATGAACAGACGAGCAGTGATTGAGTCGCCTATAACAAGTGCCTCAGACGTGTTAGCACAGGGCAGACGCGGTGGGTTGTTCTGTACCCGCACTTTATAACTGCCGGAGGGGTGCTTCCACCCAATGGAATCTACGGAGGCGGTCGTTTCTCCTGCCAGTGGATTATTGTTCAATGTCCAGGCATAGCTATAAGAACCAGATGGCGTTACTGTGGCATTAATGGTAGTTTGTATACCGGGTAACACTTTAGTAAAGGGATTTGCCTGCAAGGTAGCTACTGGATTAGGTTCTATAGTCACAGCGACCGGAGAAGAGGCAGAAGAACAACCAAAACTATTGGTAACGGTCACCGCATAATTACCCCCCGTTCCAACCAAAACAGACTGCGTTGTGGCCCCATTGCTCCAACTCCAATTACTGCCAGCCGAGGCAGCCAGTAACACCCTGTCTCCATCACAAACACGCGTGGCCGTTAGGGGTGTAATTACTGCAACAGGCAATGGATTGACAGTGATTATAGTGGCGGGAGATGTAGTTACACAACTACCCGTTGTTACTGTGACCGTAAGGGTCGTACTGATATTAACCGTAACAGAAGAGCCGGTTTGTCCGTTACTCCACAAATAAGAAGTTCCACTGTTGGCATTGAGCGTTACCGATCCCCCTTGACAAAAACTAGTGGGCCCGCTTGCCGTAATAGAAGCCAACGGTACAGCCGTAAGCGTTAGGGTCACACCGGTACGTGACGTACCCTCACAACCAGTTGCATTATCTCTGGCCGCAGCAAAATAGGTGACCGTTCCAATTGTATTTCGAATGGGGGTTGTTACCACAGTACCGCCCGTAGCGGCCGTATACCATACAATTGTTTGTCCTACTGGCACTGATGCGGTAGCTGTGAGCGTAGGAACAGAAGCACCTGGGCAAACTAGTTGCTGTTGGTCGCCTCCACTTATGGGGGCTAACAAAGAACTATTACCTACCGATACCGCTAATTGTACAGCTGGGGTTTGGCAATTGGAGTTAGTCGCATAAACACTAACATTACCTGACTGACTACCGACGGCGAAGGTCACGTTAATTTGGTTGGTACCCTGCCCTGCCAAGATGGAAGCACCGACCGGAACGGACCATACGTACCCAGTAGCTCCCGTAACTGGACTAATGCTATAACTCACTTGTGCGGTTCCGCAAATGGTGGTTTCTCCGGCAATTGCACCGGGCGCACCCATATTACCCCCGCCAGAGGATGCCATAACCGAAATAGCAGGGACTCGTTCGCTTTCTGAGTTGGTAACTGTACTTCTGGAGCGAATAGTAAACCATGAACTTTGACCGGCTGTGAGACCCGTGGCCGTATGGTTGGTAGAGGTGATGCTACCTACAAAAAGATCATAGGCGCCGGTCGTTTGATTTAACCGGTAGATGTCATAGTGCGTGGCACCAGTTACCGAATTCCAACTAAAATTAATCTCACCTGCTGCACAGCTGTTACCATTACCCGAAAAGCCTGTAACAGTTCCTAAAATCTTAAAGGTGGCATCACTTTGATCAACGAGCGCTCCATTTGTAATTCGTACCAGGGCTTGAGAAGTATTGATACCAGCGGGAACTGACCAAGTAAAACGGGTGGCCGAGCTGGCAATACTGTTGGAAATAAGAATCCAGGTAGCGCCATTATCGATTGAATACTCGAGTGTCTGTGTTCCTACTGCGCCAATTTGATTCCAGGTAATCACCTCTGAAGTGCCAGGTGAAAAAGATTCAGCTCCGTTAGGATAAATAATTTCTACACGAGGCTGATCGATTGTCCAACTTACAGCATATTCCTGGTTAGTACCCGTAGCTACACTAGTACCGGCAATTTTAATCTGGTAGGTACCAGCCGGTGGGTTATACACAGTTACCTGCTCGACGTTACTAACATTATCTACTCCGGTAGTGGCAGCAGCGGAGGGATTGTCCTTGTCAAGCACCCAGGGTAAATAATTAGTTGTACTATTGGTTACAGTAAGATTCAAGTTATTAACTAAGGCAGGATTAGCGTTAGGAGCACCGGCAGGATCGTTCCAATTCAACATTACATTAAGACGAACGGTATTGGGAGGAACAGTAATAGAAATTTCATTGAGGGCTCCATTTGCGATAGTAGCTACAGAATATCGATTACTCTCTAAAAGACGCACAGCCTCTAACGCATCAATGCGGCCATATCCAAAACGATAGTCGGGGCCCAAATTGCCAAGGTCTTGCGCTGTGTTTAAAACGGCGCTTTTAATAAGAGCAGAGGGAGGAAGTGTGTTATTATTTAATTGCTTAAATCGTTCTACCAACAGAGCTACTGACCCACTGACACCTGGCGTAGA
>CANGYW010000070.1 GCA_947458335.1 Chitinophagaceae bacterium
GACTTAGCACCCAAGCTCGCGGCAATTGCACCGTACGAGGTGACTCTTCCGCGTGGAATCAAGCGAACAAGGGCCCAGACTTGCTGAAAGAAATCTGATTCTTGCTTGCCCGAAGGCAAAACAGTACGGGGGTTTTCTGCACGACGTCTAGAGGTGGCCATTTTACTAAAGGTAAGGAGTCGTTCGAACAATCGAGTAAGGCACAAAGATTCGAATAATAAAAAACTAGGCTTACTGTTGTTTTCGATCAAGACTGCGCAGGGGCACTTTCTTTTTCTTTTATTAGCTGGCTACGACGGGGTTCGGGTACGCTTTCGAATTCGTAAGGGCAGTGTTTGCAGCCATTACCACAGCAATATCCTTTTTCGAGGTGATAGGCTTCGGTCAGTACGACCAGTCCTTCTTGGTTATAATAAAAATGTTTTCCTTCAATCAATCCCTTCATCTTCTTTCATTTTTTCTTTAAGTACCTGGTCGGTTTCATTCGCTAATTGCGCGGGTAGCGAAAAACAGATATAGTGAATTTTCTTACTGCCGGCTATATCGAGTGATTCGTAATGTGTTTTAATCTGCAGTTCGTCGGCCACCACCGATTCTCCATATACATTATCACTCGCCTTATGCAAGACACATCCGTACAGTTCGATTACCAGAAGAGTAAACCGATACAGGTCGGGACTGTCCGTCTTTACATGGATATAACCCCCGGGAGTCAATATTTGTTGATACTTTCTAAGAAATATGGGATGTGTTAATCTTTTCTTGGCTTTCGAAAATCGCAACTGCGGATCGGGAAAGGTGATCCAGATTGATTGCACCTCTCCGGGCGCAAAGTAATCAGCGATCTGTTCAATCTGTGTTCTTAAAAAGCCTACGTTTACTAAACTCTCTTCGAGCGCTTTTTTGGCACCTACCCAAATACGATTTCCCTTAAGGTCTACCCCCAAAAAATTTTGATTAGGATGCAAACGGGCCAGCCCCAGCGTGTATTCTCCCTTACCGCAGGCCAGCTCGAGCGTTAGCGGCTGTACCCGCTCAAAGAAACGCCCCCACTGACCGGCCATAGTTTCTGGAAACTCCAGTACATTTTTAAATTCTTTGATCGCGGCAAAACGAACCAACTTCTTTTGTCCCATCCTTAAAATTTAACCTGTAGACCGATCCCTACTATCGATTTGAGTTGCAGCCCCGGGGATTTTTTGGTAGGGCCAAACAATCGCACGTCATCATCATAAACTAGATCGAGGTTCCAGTTAAAGGCTAGATTTTTTCCAATCTTGGCCGTTAGCACATTGGTCATAAAAAGATCTACGTTTTGCGGATTGGTTTTATAGTTTGTAAACAAGTCGACCCTCGTCTTATATAAAATCTTTTTTGTAAAGCTCTTTTCGTAAGTGAGTGTACCAAAAGCTCCAAGCTGGTTTATGCTTTTAGTGCCAGGTCTGACCCCGTATTCTCCACGACGCGATAGTTCAGGATCGGTTACAATGACCCAGCGAGCTGTAAGGGGAGAAAAGAATATCGATAGGTTTTTCTTGGGCTTAAGATCAAGGCCTTGACTAAAGATGATATATCCGGGAGACATAAACGTAGAGGCAAAGGTCTTTACATTATTAGGGTAGGTATATCCCCGCACAAACTGCGAACGGATATTGAAAAGCGTGGCCAGGTTCAATTTCTTGTTTAGGGAGTATCCATATTTAGAGATCAAATCGAACCTGTCATCGTTTTTACGACTACCCAGCGAAGTGGTATTGATATAGCCAAAGAAAATATCGAGCGTATTATCCCAGCTATTACGGTCTTTGCGGTAATACGAATACAGCTGTAAAATAGTGTTGATGGTAAATGAGAATTGATCACCTCCGGCGGCCCAGTTGCTTAGACTACCTTGTCCGATGGTGAGGGTATAATTTCCCCCGGATTTCCATTTTTTGATAAGGGAATCGGGTACGTATTTTTTTACGGGACGAAGCGACTCGGTCTGCAGCCTGCGAATAACGGCATCTTGTGCGATGACGGGTTGTATGCAAGCGATCAGGACGAAAAAGCCAATTGAAAATAAGCAGCGCATATAACAGGAATTGGTCGGCACAAATCTATAGAATTCCGTTGTTTAATGGCCCCTTCTTTAGCGCACGGTTCTTCCTTTCCAGCGGTAGGTACCCTTTAGACCAAGCACCCCTGCTATCACCGTATAAGCTATATGCAGAGGTTGCATCCAAAAAATTTTTTTTAGTAATGCTTTCTGATCGAAGAAGCCTGCCACTTCGCTTACAAAAGACCATTCCAACAGGGTTTTGATAATCCATCCCCCAATAAATAAAAGTAATGCGCGACTATCAAAAATTCCACTTACACCCAGAAGTAGTAATACCAGGTTATAGCTCCATACCAGCGATAAGACCTGCTGCAATTTTTTCTTTTTGTAGTGCGTCGACTTGCTGGCCCAACGGATACGTTGTTGTAAAAAGCTGCCCCAGGTTGCTTGCGCTGCTGTGGTTACCAGGGCGTCTTTCGATTTAACGTAAACGATACCCTCCGGATACTGGTCAGCGATTTTATGTAATAAAAAAAAGTCATCGCCCGAAGCGATATGGTCGGTTCCCGAATAACCATTTACAGCGGTAAAGACAGCCTTGGGATAGGCCAGATTAGCGCCATTTGCCATCAATAGTTTACCGCTTTGCAATCCGGCCCCTGTAATTCCTTGAAGTACCATAAAATCGAGGGCTTGCAAATGCCCCAGCCAGTTTTGTTGATAGTGTAGTACTACCGGAGCAGCGATGAATGCCGCCTGCTTTTTTTGATAAACGCTCACGAGTTGTTCGATCCAATGTGGGCCGGGAATGCAGTCAGCATCCGTGCAAATGATCAGTTCGCCTTGTGCATGGGTTACGCCTTCTTCTAATGCTTTTTTCTTGTACGAATTGATGTCCGCTGCATGGAGACGGAGCAGCGTAATTCCCTCGAACATATTTACAATAGCCGCTGTTTGGTCTTCGGAGTGGTCATCTATTACTATGATCTCGAGTCGTGAGGCCGGGTATTGCTGTGCTTTCAGCGCCGTTAGAAGCACTCCGATATTGGCCTCTTCGTTACGGGCGGGAACAAGTACCGTTACGAGTGGGAGGGTAGCGGATTTTACGGGTTCTGGGAGCGGTATAGCCCGCCAAGCCTTTAAGAACCCGTGTATCAATTCTCCGTACACCAACGAGAGCAGCAGAAACAGGGTGGTAAGGGCTAACATGAAAGACAAAACTAGGTATTGACCGGGCAATCAAAAAAAAGAACAGTTTTTTAACGAGCGGTCATCGGGCCGGTCAAAAATAAATTGTAGATTTGATAGTTGCTTAAACAACTATATGCCAAACAACCAATTTAAAAAAGGAGAACTCTACAGTTTTATAACAGGACTTGCTTCGACGGCTATTGCCAGAAGGCTTCAAAAAAAGTTCAATACACAAAAACTGCCAGTTACCATCGAGCAATGGAGTGTATTGTATCATCTATGGAAGAAAGACGGCATCAGCCAACAAGATCTGTGCAATGCCAGCTTTAGAGATAAGCCGAGTATTACTCGATTGGTAGATAATCTGGAGCGCGCACAGTTGGTTAAACGTGTAGCGGCCGCCACCGATCGCCGCATCAATCTTATTTATCTGACCAAAGAAGGTCAGCAACTGCAAGATCAGACTATGAAACTCGCCGATCAGACCTTAAGCGAGGCTTTGCAGTCTGTACCTGCCGATAAGGTAGAAGTGTGTAAGCAGGTATTACAAATTGTTTACGATAATCTTAGCTGAACATCAATCATTCATTTAATACAACCGTTATGTCATCGACTGTCGAAGTAAAGAAAGCCATCAAGGGTGGCCAGTGGTTAACCACAGCTTCATTACCTGAAGAATGTTTTATTCCCGAAGATTTTACGGAAGAGCAACGCATGATTAAAGATATGTGCACCCAGTTTTTGGATACCGAAGTGTTTCCGGTCGTTCAGCGAATTGATTCGATGGAGCCCGGGCTAATGCCTTCGTTGGTGGCAAAGACCGGAGAGCTGGGATTGCTATCGGTTTCAATTCCCGAGGCCTATGGAGGGTTGGCAAAAGATTTTGTGACCTCGGTACTTGTCAGCGAATACTTGGGGGCCGGACATTCGTACTCGGTTGCTGTTTCGGCGCATACCTGCATTGGCATGTTGCCCATTTTATATTTTGGAACTGAGGAGCAAAAAAATAAATACTTGCCAAAGCTGGTTACCGGGGAATGGGCTGGATCGTATGGTCTCACTGAACCCAATAGCGGCAGCGATGCATTAGGTGCCAAGACCACGGCAACGCTTTCTGCCGATGGCAAGCATTATATTTTAAATGGACAAAAATGCTGGATTACCAATGGCGGATTTGCCCATGTCTATACCGTTTTTGCAAAGGTGGATGGCGATAAGTTTACGGCCTTTATCGTGGAGCGTGGCACACCTGGGTTTACACAAGGGCCCGAAGAAGATAAGATGGGTATTAAAGGATCTTCTACCGTGCAATTATATTTTCAGGATTGCAAAATACCGGTAGAGAATCTTTTGGGTGAGTTGGGCAAGGGACATAAGATTGCTTTTAATATTTTGAATCTTGGTCGATTAAAACTTTGTGCAGCCGCGATAGGCGGATCGCGTATGGCGCTTAATCATTCCATCACCTATGCTAAAACACGCGAACAGTTCAAACAACCCATTTCCAATTTTGGAGCTATCAAGCATAAGTTGGCAGAGATGGCCATTCGGGTATTTGTAGCGGAGTCGGCTCTTTATCGAACCTCGGAGTGGATCAAAGAAAAAGAAGAAGAACTATTAGCTGCTGGTAAACCTTTTACAGAGGCGTTGTTGGCTGGTGCCGAAGAGTATGCTATTGAATGTGCCGCACTCAAAGTATTTGGCAGCGAGGTCCTCGACTTTTCGGTTGATGAAGGAGTGCAGATCCATGGGGGTAATGGCTTTAGTGCTGAGTATAATATTTCGCGTGCTTACCGCGATAGTCGCATTAATCGTATTTACGAAGGGACCAACGAGATCAATCGGTTGCTTGCACTCGACATGACACTAAAGCGTGCCATGGGAGGACGTCTCGATCTGATGGGCCCGGCCATGGCTGTTCAAAAGGAACTGATGAGCATTCCTGATTTTGGTGCAGGCGATGATACGCCATTTGCGAGTGAATTAAAATTGATTGCCAATCTTAAGAAAGCGATCTTGATGACTGCGGGTGCTGCTGTTCAAAAGCTGATGATGAAAATCGAGCACGAGCAAGAGATCTTGATGAACATTGCTGATATGGCCATTGAGGTATTTCATGCCGAGAGTACGCTGCTTCGGGTGATGAAACTGGTAGCTAAGCAAGGAGAAGCAGCTGTGGCCGATCAGCTAGATATGATGCGCACGTATCTCTATGATGCCGCTGACCGGGTTAACAAATCGGGTAAGGATGCCATCAATGGGTTTGCCGATGGCGATGAGGGCCGGATGATCCTGATGGGGCTCAAGCGATTTACCAAGGCAGAACCCTTTAACAGCAAAGCCGCCCGTCGTCGCATTGCGGATCGGATGATAGAACTGGGCCGCTATCGGTATTAAGATTTTTGTAAATTTGTTTTTGAATAAGTGCCATGAGCGAAACAAAGACAGCCCCGGTATTGACCCCCAAGGATTTTGCCACCGACCAGGAAGTTCGTTGGTGTCCGGGCTGTGGAGATTATTCTATTTTGGCGCAGGTACAAAAAGTAATGCCCACCTTGGGTATTCCGCGCGAGAACATCGTCTTTATTTCGGGTATTGGTTGCAGCAGTCGCTTTCCATATTATATGAACACCTTCGGGATGCACTCCATCCATGGGCGTGCTACGGCGGTGGCCAGTGGGCTTAAAGCAACTCGTCCCGAGCTAAGTGTGTGGATCATTACCGGAGACGGCGACAGTTTGAGTATTGGCGGCAATCATACCATTCATTTGTTACGCCGCAATTTTGACGTAAATATCTTGCTCTTCAATAACCAGATCTATGGATTGACCAAGGGACAATATTCTCCGACCTCAGAAGAAAAGAAGGTGACCAAGAGTACGCCAATGGGCAGCATTGATCATCCGTTCAATCCTGCGGCATTGGCACTGGGAGCCGATGCAACGTTTGTAGCGCGTACCATGGATCGCGATCCTAAGCATTTGCAAGCCATGTTGCTTCGCGCACACGGCCACAAAGGGTCTTCTTTTCTGGAGATCTATCAGAATTGTAACATCTTTAATGACGGCGCTTTTGAAATCTTTACCGAAAAAGGCACCAAGCCTGTCGAAACCTTATTCTTGGAATCGGGTAAGCCGCTGTTGTTTGGGGCTACCAATGAAAAAGGGATCAAGCTCGATGGCTTTAAACCCGTGGTGGTCGATCTAACGCAGGGTTATTCGGCGGACGATTGTTGGGTGCATGATGAAAGGGATATTTACAAAGCACAAATTCTCTCTCGCATATTTGATGACGTGCATATCGAAGGTCATTTGCCTCGACCTTTTGGCGTTTTTTACGAGACCGATCGCCCCTGTTACGAAGATGTGATGAAGGCGCAGTTAGAAGAAGCTAGTGCCCGTAAGCCCGCCGATCTCGATAAACTGCTTCGCGGTAATGAGGTCTGGACCATTCAATAATCTAGTTTCCCTTGCTGCGGCAGTAGTCTGAAACTTTTTCTGTGATATCTACAGAGTCCGTTTATATCGATGGCCTTTCGATGTGCTGCGGTGCCGTATCCTTTGTTGCGATCCCACCCGTACTGAGGAAACTCAGTATGTAGTGCTTGCATCAATTGGTCTCGATACGTTTTGGCTAAAATGCTTGCAGCTGCAATAGAGGCATATCGACCATCTCCCTTTACAAAGCATTGATGAGGGATATGGGGGTACGGGACAAAGCGATTGCCATCAATTAGTAGTAAACTTGGTTTGGTATCAAGTTTGTCAATAGCGCTATGCATGGCCTTAAAGCTGGCTTTTAAAATGTTGATTCGATCAATCTCCTCATGGTCGATTACACCGATGCCCCAAGCGATGGCTTTTTCTTCGATGATGGGGCGAAGGGTTTCGCGCTGTGAAGCACTGAGTTTTTTGGAATCGTTCAACAGCGGATGTTTAAAGTTCTTTGGTAGTATAACGGCCGCAGCCACAACAGGGCCGGCATAACAGCCCCGACCCGCTTCATCGCAGCCTGCTTCGATCTCATTTTTTTTATGGTAAGCCGCCAGCATACCCTGCAATATGCAAAATAATGCTCAACAAAATCGAGTTCCCGCAATGGCAGGCTTTACCTTTGCGCTATGAAAATCGAAGCTACATCGCGTCCGGTGGCAATTTGGTTGCTTACCGGTGTGGCCATGGTCGTTATTCAGATTGCGCTGGGTGGCATTACCCGGTTGACCGGTTCGGGACTCTCCATTACCGAATGGAATGTGGTAACGGGTGCGCTGCCTCCGCTTACGGCTGCCGATTGGGCGGTGGAGTTTGCCAAATATCAGCAGACGCCTCAGTTTCGCTTACTCAATTTTGATTTTACTTTACAGGAGTTCAAGTATATTTTTTTCTGGGAGTGGTTTCATCGCTTTTGGGCCCGCTTGATTGGTATTGTCTTTATTATCCCTTTTATTTATTTTTTGTGGACGCGTCAGTTTAAGTCTACAATGATCAGGCCCTTGTTGATCTTATTCTTGCTTGGCGCATTACAAGGTGCCGTAGGATGGATTATGGTAGCCAGTGGTCTTACAGGAGATGCCATATATGTAAAACCAACACGCTTAGCTCTTCACTTTGTACTGGCGCTTGGATTACTCTCCTATACATTTTGGTTTGCGCTGCAGTTGCTGGTGCCCGGTGATCAACGCGTCGCACTTCCCGCCATTCGCAAGTCGGTGATCTTTATACTGTCGCTGCTAGTGTTGCAACTGGCCTATGGGGCATTTATGGCCGGTCATAAAGCAGCCACTGCCGCTCCGAGCTGGCCCGATATCAATGGGCAGATAGTACCCGATCTGCTCAGCAATGCCAGTGGTATTTTATTTTGGGTCGAAAATAAGATCGCCATTCATTTTGTACATCGAGGGTTGGCCTATATTTTATTGATCGCAGTGGTGCTGCTGACCTTTCGGCTTCATCGCCCGCATGGAAGTCGTCTTTTGCAAAAAGCTTCTTGGTTCCCGATCACATTGGTACTGCTGCAGGTCTTACTCGGCATTCTCTCGGTGTTGTACAGCACGTCTATCATTCCCGGACAGTGGGGAATCTTTGAATGGATGGCGCAGTTGCACCAATTAGTAGCGATGCTGTTATTATTATCGCTCGTGATGCTCCTTTATCTGACTCGGGAGCGAGTCTAAGTCTATTTTAGAAAAGTAAGCCTAATTCTTAGTACATACTTTGTAATCTTACTTGGCTGTTAGTCCAGTCATTGCTGCGACCGTATTTTCCGAAGCCAAAAAATTTAGGGTTTTTGCTCTTTTCTTGTGTCTTTTTCCTGACGAGATTGTGTTGTAAACTGTAGAGAGTGAGCCTTTATTATTTCTATTTTAAAAAAGTTACTTACATGAAAAAATCAAGTATTTACACTCTTAAGTCTTTATTCACTACCTTTTTTGAAAATAAATTGATTGGCACGCCATACGTATTGAGAAATATGTTCTTGGGGTTGGCCTGTATGATCTTTTGTTCTGGTATCATTTCGTCTTGTGGTGGCGATGACATTCCACCTCCCGCTTATAACTTAAAGGCCGAGGGTCAGGTTGGAACCATTGGGCCTTATAGCGTAGTGGTTTGTCCTAATCCGGGTAATGATTGTGCCAGCCTTCATCCTTATGCTCAAGACAACAGAATAGTATTAGATGAATTTATGCGGATGTATAATCACGATAGCATAGATTACTTTTTCACTTACAAGGACTGGCAGAAAATATTCCCTTCATTGCAAAGAGAAAGTATGTTAGTAGATAGCCTCCGCAAAGGATTATATGCCATTGGGTTTGATAAAGCGGGAAATATCCTGATCCGGCACCCCTTAATTCCGATAGATGATCAGGCGGGGTCTATGACCGCGATGAGATATGCTTTTCTGATTTCGCCTGACAGGTAGTCGTTACTACATGAAAAAATCTCCAATTGGGCTGGTTGTTTATTTGGTTATTTGCGTGGCTATTGGCTGTCAGGTTCATAATTCCGATTGTGACTCCATAGTATATCATCCTCGAACTTTTGAAGGGAGTATACAAATCGATGATAGCATGAATACCGGCTTTATCTATAAGGTCTTAAAACAGCATCCATTTAGTTCATGGGTGGTATATTGTTTATCGGCAGACACCAACACCATCTTGCTCAATTATATTTCATCAGATGGCAACTTGATCAGAATTGATCTTTTTGATTCTACTAAAGTAAAAGTATTTCCTGTACGTTTTATTAAGCAATCACTTCTTGATATGTCTATGCAAGGTGACTCTCTTTGTTTGCTTGACGGGCAAAATAAGCAATTTTACCTTTTGGCAAAGGATTCTCTCGATCGGTATGTCATTTCTAGCGAAGTCGATCTTTCCCCATCATTTCCACCTTCCCTGTATATTCATTTTAGCTATACTGCCAGTCAGTTCTTTTTTGATCATTCAAACATTTATTTTTCAATCGGCGATTTAAGGGATCGTAATTTTCTTGGGGAGTATTCGGTGGGTATATTTAACATAAATACACATCAGTTACAATTGAAATACCCCTATCCATCTTGTTATCGAAATAGCGACATTTACCTTGAAAATACGCATTTCA
>CANGYW010000071.1 GCA_947458335.1 Chitinophagaceae bacterium
AAAACTGAGGCGGCATAGGCGCTAAGGAATTTTGTACCTTTACAGGAGTACTTCGATCTTTCCGCTATAAAATTTTATGTCACCTTGTTTACGGGTCGCAGACTCCTGATCGCTACCAAACACAAAAAAGAGATGGTGCTGTCTCCACTACTAGAAACAGCACTTGGGGTACATTGTTTTATCGATGACCGGCTTGACACCGACCTATTGGGTACTTTTACCGGAGAAACCGAAAGAACAGACGACCCGCTGACCACGGCTCGAAAAAAATGCGAATGGGGTATGGCATTAACCGGGTGCGATTTGGTGGTGGCCTCCGAGGGTTCTTTTGGTGCGCACCCCTCACTAGTTTTTGTACCCGGCAATGACGAAATAGTACTACTGGTCGACCAAAAAAACAAGATCGAGGTTGTAGGACGAGCCATAAGTACCGAAACCAACTTTGGCGGTACGCTGGTTTCAAATATCGATGAGTTGAAGGAGTTTGCAAGAAGGGTGCAATTTCCGTCGCATGCGCTGATCGTTCGCGCAGCAGAAAAAGATAATTTAAATATTACAAAAGCAATAACCGACTGGCCGCAACTTGAACGATGTGTAAATAGGCTTATAGAATCTCAAGGAAACGCTTTTGTAGAAACCGATATGCGGGCCCTTTACAATCCTTCACGAATGAAAGTGATTGGGCAAGCGACTAAGCGTCTGATCGAAAAAATTGCTTCTTGTTGCCCACAGTGTGATTGCCCAGGGTTTTCAATTACAAAAGCTGATCCGGGCTTGCCCTGTCAATTATGTGGGTCTCCAACTCGGTCGACTCTCTACCACTTGTATCAATGCCAGCGCTGCCAGTTCGAAAAAAAAGAAGTATTTCCAAACGGAAAACAAACAGAAGATCCTATGTACTGCGATATTTGTAATCCATAACTATGAGCCATATACTAATAAAGAATGCGCGCATCATTAACGAAGGGCAAGATTTTTTCGGTGACGTGCATATACAAGATCAGCGCATCCATAAAGTTGACCGACAGGTTGATCTGTCTCCACAGTTGCGCTATCAAGAGATCGACGCAGAGGGGGCGGTGCTGATGCCGGGGGTAATCGATGCCCATGTGCATTTTCGCGATCCGGGTTTAACCTACAAAGGTGATATCACCTCAGAATCAAGAGCGGCTGTAGCGGGGGGTGTTACCTCTTTTATGGATATGCCAAACACTGTTCCCAATACGGTAACAGTAGAGGCACTCGAAGAAAAGTACAAGAGAGCAGCACTGGCGTCGGTTGCGAACTATTCTTTTTTTATGGGGCTTACCCGCGATAATCTAGAAGAGGCGCTCAAAGTAGGAACCGAAGATGTGTGTGGCTTGACCGACGATGGCTTGTATTTTGACGAAAACCATTCTCTGCTTTGTAATAATCACCCGTACCTCGAAAAGCTTTTTGCCAGAACAGGACATCTGGTTGCGCTGCATTCAGAAGACGAAGCCATCATGGCCGAAAATTATAAGCTGGCCCAAAAAGCGCATGGAGAAGCTATACCGCCACACTACCATAGTATTATTCGCGACGAGCGAGCCTGTTTATCGTCCACCCAAAAACTTGTGGAGCTTGCCAGCCGCTTTAATAATCGTTTACACGTTTTACACGTCTCTACAGGGGCGGAGGCCCTTTTGTTTACGTCGGCACCAGCTAAAGAAAAAAGAATCACTTCTGAGGTTTGTGTGCACCACCTCGTATTCTCTACCGATGACTACGAACGGCTTGGCAATAAGATCAAATGGAATCCCTCTGTAAAACCACACAATAATCCATCGGTTTTGTTAAAAGCATTGGTGGATGATCATCTTGACATGGTAGCCACCGACCATGCCCCACATAGTTGGGAAGAAAAGCAAGGGCTGTACGACCATGTAAAACCCGGTGGGCCGATGATTCAACATTCGCTGGTTATGTTGATGGAGTTTTTTCATGATAAAAAATTGACCCTTCAGCAGATTGTAGCCAAAACCAGTCACCGTGTGGCCGATGTATACAAAATAAAAGAGCGGGGTTATATCAAAGAGGGGTATTTTGCAGACCTGGTTCTGGTAGAGTTAAATAAGCCCTGGCAAATTACTGCGGAGAGCCTTCGTTACAAGTGTGGTTGGTCTCCGCTGGTTGGAAATCGGGTAAGAAGCAGAATTAAAACCACATTAGTAAATGGAGGGGTTGTTTTTGACGGAACCAACGTAAGAGATGATACAAGAGGGATGAGAATGACGTTTAGCAAAATTCGATAATCTTCTCGCAATGGATAATAGCAGCTTTCAGATACTGGTTTCTAACCTGACCAATCCTACCTTATTGTTCTTTGTGTTAGGAATTGTGGCTGCGTTGCTTAAAAGTGATTTAGAAATACCCTCCACCTCTATTCGCTTTATTTCTCTTTATCTGCTTTTTTCGATCGGCTTTAAAGGAGGGCAAGAGCTTGAACACAGCGAGGCCAACGCAGAGATCTGGTATTCGGTGCTCTTTGGGGCTGCCATTGCAATGCTAATACCGGTCTACTCTTTCTATATTCTAAAAAATAAAGTAGGGATAAGTAACGCGGGTGCGATTGCTGCTTCGTATGGATCAGTGAGCGCCGTTACGTTCGTATCGGCTGTGAGTTTCTTAGAAATTCAGGGGCTCCCTTTTGGGGGACATATGATCGCCGTGATGGCCTTGATGGAGTTTCCGGCTATCATCATGGGTTTTGTGCTGATCAATAAATATGATAAAACGCGCGATCGCTCGATAAATCTGGGCACTATCCTAAAGCATGCCATATCGAATGGTAGCGTGTTGATGATAGTGGGTAGTCTTATTATTGGAATAGTGGCCGATTCGAAACAGGCCGAAGGAATCAAACCCTTTACCACCGATATCTTTAAAGGGTTTTTGGCCATCTTCTTGCTTGAAATGGGAATGATTACGGTTAAGCGTTTTTCAAGTTTCAAAAAACACGGCCTCTTTGTGTTCTTCTTTGCCATTTTGATGCCACTCTTCAATGGCTGTGTAGTAGCATTACTAAGCCACTACATTACTGATGTGGTGGGTACCCGATTTATTTTTGCCATTCTGGCTGCCAGCGCCTCTTATATTGCAGTGCCCGCTGCGATGCGTCTCGCTGCGCCCGACTCTGACCCGGGGCTATACATACCGATGGCGCTTGGTGTTACCTTTCCGCTCAATATTACCATTGGGTTTCCCTTGTACTTTTTATTGGTACAATAGCTCGGGGCGGTTTATCCGCTCCCAATAAACCGCTTTATTTGGTACACTACTGCAATACAATAACGGACAATCCTTTCTCTTTTACCATTGTATTAAACGCCTTGATGCCCTCGTCGAGTAGCTGCTTTAATTGGCGAGAAGCTACCTCTGTTTGTTCGGCAAGTACAGCATATACATCGCGAGCTTGTTTAGGTGGAGCCATATTGCCACTGCTGGCCATATCAAATACGCCACTTAGTTTATCGTCGAGACGAATGGGATAGTTTAGTACGTCTTGTCCGCTTTTTGCTTTCGTCTGGTGCAGCTGCTCTTCGATGTGGGTAATGGCCTTTACCAAACTATCAGACAGTTTACTGAGTTCTTTTGGACAGTCTTTTCCCTGGCGTTGTACAAACTCTTTTAACTGCGTGCGTGCTTGACGAATTTGTTTGATGGCCTTCATGGTTTCATTAAAAGTGCCTTGCAATTGTTGCAAAAAGGCAAACTGAGCATCATAATCTGCTTGTAAACAACGGTAATTAGGATCTGCTAACAATTGAATCGGTGTACGAATCGAGTCGCTGTCGACGGTTACTACAGCAAAATAATTTCCGGGAGGAGCGGTGATAGTACCAGGCACCCCGTTCCATAAGATCAAATCATCTATTTTCTCGGCACCCGGATACTGTAGGTCCCAGATAAAACGATTGTACCCCTTATTCAACTTAAGTGGATTTGTTTTTGATTCCGTCGTAACACGCGCTATCTCTTTTCCGGCTGCATCATAAATGGCCACAGCAGCTTTAGTGGAATCGGTGACGTCAGCACTGAAAAAATTTATCACAGCCCCTTTAGGAGGATTAGCGGCGGCGGTCGCGGGCATAGAGAGAGCGGCACCCCATCGGTTTTGAATGGGTGCTACACGATAGGTGGGATTAGGTTGATATACGTGCAGTTTTTTGTTGGCGATCTTGTTGTCGTGTTGTTGCACCATCGACAAGTCGTCAATGATCCAAACCGATCGACCTTGGGTGGCTACGATCAGATCGTTGTTTTTGATAGTGAGATCGGTGATAGGTGTTATGGGAAGATTCTGTTGAAACCGTTGCCAGTTAGCGCCATCATCATAACTGATATACATTCCGAATTCGGTTCCGGCATACAACAGACCTTGTCTTTTTTGATCGGCACGCGCTACGCGGGTAAAATGCATTTTATCGATGCCGCTGGTGATAAGCTTCCAGGTCTTACCATAATCTTCGGTCTTGTAGATGTATGGCGTGTAATCGTCCAGCTTATAGCGCGTTCCTGTAATATAGGCGGCTCCTTTTTTAAAGGGGTCTATTTCGATGGCATTCCACATTACTAGAGGGGGGGCGTTGGCCGGGGTTACGTTGTTCCAATTTTTTCCACCATCGCGGCTTAAGTAGACAAGTCCGTCATCACTACCCGTCCATATATGGTCTTTTTCGATAGGGCTTTCTGTGGCTGTAAAGATGGTGCAATAATACTCTACCGATGTGTTGTCTTTGGTAATGGGACCACCGCTCGAAATTTGTTTTGCCTTATCGTTGGTGGTTAGATCGGGAGAGAGTTGTGTCCAGCTGGCACCTTCGTTTTCGGTAACAAATAGTGCGTTTCCTGCACAGTATAATTTCTTGGGATTGTGCGGAGAGAAAAAGATGGGAAAGTTCCACTGAAACCGATACTTAAGTCCATCAGCGCCTGCGCCCATTGGATTATCGGGCCATACAGTAATAGCCCGGTTTTCTCCTGTGGTGTGGTCGTAACGAGAAAGATAGCCGCCGTAGTTTCCTCCATACACAATATTAGGATTAGAAGGATCTGCCACTACATAACCACTTTCCGAACCGGCAGTGGCTTCCCAATCTTGCTCACTGATATAAGCACCATACGTAGAGGAACGAATACGAAGTGTTGAGTTATCTTGTTGTGCTACCAATACCCGATATGGAAAAGCATTATCGGTGCTTACGCGATATAGCTGTGCGGTAGGCTGATTCATATAGGTGCTCCAGGTGTTTCCTTCATCAAAACTTACCTGTGCTCCGCCATCGTCTGCCACAATCATTCTCTTGCCATCTTCCGGATCGATCCACAAGTCGTGGTGGTCGCCATGTGGGGTTCGCACCGACTGAAAGGTTTTACCACCATCGCGGCTTTTCATAAAGTTGACATTGGGGCAATAGACAATATTTTCGTTCTTGGGATCAACAAATACTTTGGTATAGTACCAGGCCCGTTGGCGAATATTGTTGTCGTTGCTTTGCAGCGACCAGCTTTGCCCAGCATCCGTACTTACAAAAAGGCCTCCCTTTTCGTTTTCGACAATTGCATACACCTTATCTGTGTTAGAGGGAGCTACCGCAACGCCCACAATACCCCAAACCCCTTTAGGTAAACCCTTTGCTGTTGCAATATTGGTCCACGTGTCGCCACCGTCGGTACTTTTCCATAGGGCGCTTCCTTCTCCACCACTCTCCAAGCTGTGGGGCGTGCGAATCACTCGCCAAGTTCCGGCATAAAAAACGGATGGGTTTCCGGGCTCCATTACTAGATCGCTGCAGCCGGTTTGCTCATTTACATACAACGTTCTTTTCCACGTTTGCCCACCGTCGGTGGTCTTATAGACCCCCCGCTCTGTGTTGGGACCAAATAGGTGTCCCATAACACCAACCCATACGATTTGTGGATCGGTAGGATGAATGATGATATTAGTAATGTGTCTTCCGTCGTTGAGACCAATGTTCTTCCACGTTTTTCCACCATCGGTGCTTTTCCACATACCGCCCAACCCCTCAGAAACATTTCCGCGCATAGTGTTCTCGCCCTCGCCAACATAAATAATGTTGTCGTTCGAGGGTGCAACCTCTACTGCACCGATCGTTCCTCCAAAATACTTATCACTAATATTTTTCCAGCTAGCTCCCGCATCGGTGCTTTTCCAAACGCCACCACCCGTTGCTCCAAAGTAAAACGTATTGCGATTTTTATAGCTGGCTGTTACCGCCGCACTTCGCCCACCCCTAAATGGGCCAATGAGCCTGTACTTTACTTGCTCTATCAACCCAAGGTTGAGTTTTTCGGGTTGATCGCTTACTGCTGTTTTGTTTCGCTGGGCATATCCGGACACAGCCAAAAGAAGGGCGGTGGCCAGCAATAGGATTCTTTGCATATTGGGGACTTCTTTAATCAAATATCTGTATTTCGAAATTGCTACGTTTTAAAAATACCCATTATTGGGTATTCCCACCAAGGGGTGTGTTTGTAAATACGGGTTTATTGGGCCTACTCTTCGAGCTTCGCTTTACAGTCGGCGCTTCCCTCTTTGGCTCCTTTTTTATAAAACTTGGTCGCCTCTTTTTCATTTCCCATTTTCTCGTGGCACTGTCCAATAAAAAAAAGTAGGTCTGTTTGTTTTTTTTGGTCGTTAGAGATCACAAAACAATCAAGGGCGGGTTGGTGTAACCCCGCGTAGAAGTAACTTTTTCCGAGATACTCATAAAAAAGTGCGTCGTCGGGCTCGAGGTAATCATAAGGAAATAATAGCTGGTTGACGGCAGTATAATTTTTTTCTTCGAGCAACTTTTTTGCTTTTGCGAGCGTGGTGTCTCGTTTGAGTCGCCACTCCTTGAGTCCCTTTTCTCTAAGCTCAGCGTCGGGCACCAGATCGGTGTCTCTTAACCCCTGGTACTTCATGGCGGGGCCGCCTAGGTTGGTGGGGGCAAAACCGCCGCCCTGTGCGTGGGCTTGCTGTAAATAAAGGACCAATAAAATAAAAACCAAAGTCTTCTTCATGGTTATCAGAATTAGCGGGGCAATGACGATACAATGTAAGTTTTTTTTTCAGGCTTGCCTACTTTGTCTCTATGGGTGGATTAACAAGCGAAGAAGCGCGCCGGATATTAGATTCGGTAGGTTATAACGAGTTGAAAGAAAGCAAAGAAACCGGGGTGCTGGTTTTTTTAAAATTGGTTTTTGGGGAGCCCATGTTTTTTTTGTTGTTGGGGGCGGCCACCTTGTATGTTCTTTTGGGAGACTACAAAGAGGGGATGGTCTTGTCTTTGGCCATGGTGCTGATTATCGCCATTACTTTTTTTCAAAAACAAAAATCCTCGAGGGCCTTAGCGGAGCTAAAAAAACTGTCTTCTCCTAGGGCGTTGGTTCTTCGGGATAATCGTCCGCAGCGGATTGCTGGCAAAGAGGTAGTTCCGGGAGATTGGCTGATTCTTTCGGCTGGCGATCGGGTGGCTGCGGATGCGACCTTGTTAGAATCGGAGGGGTTGTATGCAGACGAATCGCTTTTGTCGGGAGAGTCTGCTGCTGTACACAAAGAGCTGTCGGGTAATAAAGATCTTTTTTCGGGTTCGTTGATCGTTTCGGGCAAGGGGGTGGCGGTGGTGGTCGCCACAGGTGGTCGGTCTCAGTTGGGTAAAATTGGCCAAGCGGTACAAGTGGTGGTGTCAAGAAAGACGGGTCTACAAAAAGCCTCGGCCCTGTTGACAAAAAACCTGTTGGGGCTCGGATTTATTATTAGCACTGTGGTGGTAATCGCCTTTTATGTGAGCAGGGGTAATTTTTTATCGGCTTTGCTAAACGGATTATCTGCTTCGATGGCAATTTTACCAGAGGAATTTCCAGTAGTAATGACCATTTTTTTGGCGGTTGGCGCTTGGCGTATCTCTCAAAACAATGTGCTAACCAGAAATCCCGCCGCCATTGAAACGCTGGGTGCCGCCACCGTGTTGTGCGCCGACAAAACAGGCACCATCACACAAAATAAAATGGCGGTGGCCCTTTTATACAATGGTGAGGGGTGGATGGAGGGGGCTGGGTTTTCGAATCGGTCCACTTCTTTCGATAACCTATTACACGTGGCCAGCCAAGCCTCTGAGGCGCGCTCGGTCGATCCTATGGATGTTGCCATAATAGAATTTTGTGGTCGGTGGGGTAAAGAGGGGGTGGGTCTTTCGTTGCTTAAGGAGTATCCGCTGCAAGACGATCTGTTGGCGGTAACTCGCGTATGGGGCACAGAGAAAGAAAAAGATCTTTTTGTGGCAACCAAGGGCGCGCCGGAGACTGTTTTTAGTTTGTGTGCTATGGGTAAAGAAGAACAAAAAAGGCATTTATTGGCTCTTCATAAAATGGCTGATTTGGGGTTACGGGTTTTAGGGGTGGCGAGCGCTTCGTTAAAGAGGGGTGCTTTTCCAGACCACCCCTCTTCGTTTACATTTTCTTTTTGCGGCTTAATAGGGTTTGAAGATCCGGTGCGCCCCGAAATGGATGAGGCAATGAAAAGTTGTATTCGCGCCGGGTTAACGGTGGTTATGATTACCGGAGACCACCCCGCTACCGCAAGACAGATCGCTCAACAACTTGGGCTTGGAGGGGGGCGAGTAATAACGGGTACCGAAATGGCTGTAATGAACGACTCTTCGTTAGCGGCCTTGGTTAAAACAGAACGGGTTTTTGCCAGGATTTTACCTGACCAAAAACTACGCCTGGTAAAAGCCTTTCATAAAAACGGAGAAGTGGTGGCAATGATGGGGGATGGGGTAAACGATGCCCCCGCTCTTAAGGCGGCAGATATAGGAATTGCTATGGGAAAGCGAGGTACTGATGTGGCCCGAGAAGCGGCTGATTTAGTGTTATTAGATGATAATTTTTTTTCTGTGGTGCGCGCTATTGCCCTTGGAAGAAGAATTTATGATAACCTACAAAAAGCTATGTTGTATATTCTTTCTATTCATGTTCCTATTGTGGGTCTCGTGCTGGTGCCCGCGTTTTGGTCGAGCCTTCCCATAATTATGTTGCCGGTACAGATCGTCTTTTTGGAGCTTATAATCGACCCCGTCTGCTCTATTGCATTCGAATCTCAACCCGGCGAGCCGGGGGTGATGAATCGCCCCCCAAGACCAAACAACGCTTCTTTTTTTTCGGGGCTCTTCTTTAAAAGAAGTATTTTTTTAGGGATGTTATTGTTGGCGTGTGTTTTGTTTGTGTATTGGCTTTGTGTAATGGGCGGGTTTGATAGTGGGGTAGTTCGTGGAGGCGCCTTTGCTACACTTGTAGTGGGGAATCTCTTTTTAATCTCTTCGCTGCTTTCTTTTTCTCAATCCTGTTTTGTTTCAGTAGCTAGTAATCGGGTGGCTCTTTTGTTCTTATCGCTGGCAGCTGTGTTATTATTGGTTGTTTTTTCTTTACCTTTTTTTCGAAACCTATTTCTTATTTCGTGGCTCTCTTGGCGTGTGGTGGGTTGGGTTTTATCTGCATCAGTCTTGTTTCTAGTTATTATAGAACTTGGTAAAAGAAGACATAAAAAAAGCAGGGCCGAATCGTAAAACTCAGCCCTGCCTGCAATCGTTACAGTGTATCGCTTTTTAAGGCGTTTATTCTGCAACAATCTGTCTGCATCGAAGATCGTCTTGGTCAGGCGCAGCCTTTTTTTGCTGCCAACCGGCCAATCAGTTTACGGTCTTTTAAACCGATATTTCTGATTTTTTGCTGACCG
>CANGYW010000072.1 GCA_947458335.1 Chitinophagaceae bacterium
ATAAGTAAGTTCTTTGGTTTGAGCAGTTATAAAAAATACAGGTAGCCCTTGGGTATGAGCCTTTTTGACTAAGCCGGAAAGATCGCTTCTTATGGCATCGAATGAACTAGCCCTGGCTGCCCAAATCCAAACGCTTTGGTCGATATCTATAATAGCTTGTGTAGAGTCAGCACCAGAAAGGCCTTGTAATGCAAATCCTTTGATGGGCGGCTCGTTATTGCTACCCTTTCGAATTAACTTGTCTTCTCGCTTTACAAATACATATTCCGAAGAAAAGTCGACTGGGAAATCACTAGCCGGAAAACGAACTTCTTTTCCATTCTTTCGGTAGGTAAACTCTATCACAAAACTATCCGCAATGGCATTGGCCGGCATTTTTAGCCCCTCTGGTATACTGGCACCCTGTTTATAAGGAAGACAATCTACCGGCGGTAAATAACGGAGCGCATACCCTTGAAGAGCTAGCGAGAAAATAGAGGCTAATAGCACCGGAATAAACTTTTTTAGGGAATACGATGAGTCATCAGGCGACTTGTAAAACAATAGTAATAAAGCGATGAGCAGCGTTAGTAAAATGTCTTTGCCAAAAGAGAAGCCTGCAGTAATAGGCAGGCAATCGCCAAAGCATCCACAATTCTTTGGCATCCCAGTAAAAAATGTATAACCGGTAAGTCCGGTAAAAAGTAAAATGAGTAACAAGAGAAGCCAACCAATGTAACGGAAAGCCCAGCCTGTCAATAGGGCTACACCGGCGATGATCTCAACACTATTTAGCACCACTGATGACATCAAGGTATAACTGTCAAGTCCGTGCCAGCCCCAGACCTCAAAAAATTCTTGCATTTTATAACTGAGGCCTAGCGGATCATTGGCCTTTACCAGGCCCGAAAAAATAAACAATAGCCCCACCCACCAACGTACAAGTAGTAAAATGATTTTCATAAAAGAATCAAAGCAAAAACGGCGTAATTAATTATGTCTTGATAATTTGCATCGACCCCCTCGCTTATCAACGTCTTTCCATTATTCTCGAGAATCTGTCGAATACGTTGCAATTTCATTAAAATTAAGTCAACAAAACTCTCTTGGCTCATACTGCGCCAAGCTTCTCCGTAGTCATGATTTTTATCTTGCATCAGGCGTTTGGTCTGGGCAATCTCTTTATCGTAGAGTTGCTCCAACATAATAACGGGTAGCTCTTGATCATCTTCCTCGGGTAGCTGTAATTGCAAAAGTCCGATAACAGCATAGTTGATAATGCCCTTGAATTCGGCTGCAACTCCCTCCTCTATTTTCTGCTGTCCTTTTTGCTGTATGGTGCGTATACGCTGCGCTTTAATGAATATCTGATCAACAATCGAAATAGTGCGAAGAACTCGCCAGGCCGTTCCGTAATCGGCTGCCTTTTTTAAAAAAATATCCTTACAAGACTGTATCGCTTGGTCGTACTGCTGCGAGGTGTTTGTCATAACGAAAGAGGCTTACTTACCTTTGCTTCAAAAGTAACAAACGAATACGAATGTTGGCACTGCATAATAAAGATCGCTCTCTTTCTGTGGAAAAGCCCCTTGTAATGGGGATACTAAATATCACTCCTGATTCTTTTTACAGTAACAGCCGCTACCAACAGCTCGAACAAGTAATGGCACGAGCCGAACAAATGCTTGAGCAAGGAGCAACGATTCTTGATATTGGGGGGCAAAGTACACGTCCGGGCAGCGACCGATTGGATGTTGAAAATGAATGGTCTCGTATTGAAGCACCCCTTAAAGCAATCATTAAACGATTTTCTTCCGCCTACATTTCTGTAGACACTTACCATGCAGAAGTGGCTCGCAGAGCGCTGGGGGAAGGAGCTTTTATGATCAATGATATTTCGGCAGGAGAAATGGATGTTACTATGGTAGAGACCATTGCAACATGGGGTGCCCCATATGTATTAATGCACATGAGGGGCACTCCCAATACTATGCACCAGCAAACGGACTACCTGCAGGTGACCGAAGAGGTTCTGTCTTACCTGTCGATAAGAAGGGATTATTGTGTAAAGGCCGGTATTACAAATTTGGTTATTGATCCGGGTTTTGGATTTGCTAAGACCCTAGAACAGAATTTTCAATTACTGTCGCAACTAGAAAAATTTTCGATACTACCCTACCCTTTGCTACTGGGGCTGTCCAGAAAGTCATTTATTTATAAGACGCTCGGCATATTACCCGAACAGGCCTTAAATGGAAGCACCTTTCTGCATGCCATTGGCTTACAAAAAGGTGCTCGTATTTTAAGAGTACACGATGTAAAAGAAGCTGTCGAAGCCGTCAGGCTTTTCGAAAAGCTAAGCTAATTACTTCTTTTGCTCAGGTTGTGAGGCCTGTACGTCGAGTACGGTAAAATCAAAGATCAAATGCTCATATGGTTTAATGGGTGCGCCGGGAGGCGGAGCAGCTCCATATCCTAAAGTTGAGGGAATATAAACTTTTGCTTTACCACCCTTGCGCATATAGGGCATAGCTTCGTCAAAGCCTTTAATCATTTGACCAACACCCACACTAAAGCGAAGGGGTTCCATGTGTTTAAAAGCTGAATCAATGTTACTGTCAAATACTTTTCCTTCGAAAGTGGTGCCCGTGTAGTTAACCGATACGAAGTTTCCGGATTGGATCAATTCGCCGGTGCCGGGAACAAGAATTTCCACATAAGCTCCAGAGGGTGTTCGCTGCAGCCCAGATAGTTTTTTCCCTAAAAATGCCTCAACCTCTTTTGACTCTCTTACAGCGTACGCTTTTGTCTCTTTCTCTTCGTCCAGGCGCTTTAAACTGTCATTGGTTAAAATTCCCAATACTTTGAACTTGGTAATAATGCGGTCGCCGTTCTTAAACTGTGGGGGCAAGTTACCCGCCGGCATTCTCTTAATGAAAGTATCCATCATTTGGGTAGCGATTATAGAATCCCCTACATGAAGCTTGGTCCAGAGCTCAGAGATATCATAGGGCTGTGACTGTCCTCCGATGGGAATGTAAAGGGGAATTTTATTACCAGTAGTAAAATACACGCTGTCATTGATCATTTGTGACAAATGTATCTTAAGGTATTCACCCGCCTTTGCAACCTGAGTATCTTTTCCGGGGTAAAGTTGGTAAGGCATTCCACCGACCGTTTTCTGATAAGACGGTCCACCACAAGATGCTAAAAGCAGGGCAGCGACCAGAAAAAACGCTGTTGATTTTAAAGTATTCATAGTTGTGTTTTATTGAGTAAGTGATAATTGTTGTGATAGCACTTGCTTAAAGGTAGACACGGTCTCGTCTAACGTCTGACTGCTTCTGCCTCCAGCTGCATTATAGTGTCCGCCTCCTTCAAAATAGGCACGGGCAAAGGTATTACAATCAAAGGCCCCTTTACTGCGAAAACTCCATTTTCTTTCTTCGTCACGGTCTATAACCAGGGCAGCAAATCTTATACCTTGTATGGACTGTGGGTAATTTACTAACCCCTCGGTGTCTCCTGTTCTGATATTGAACTGTACCAGATCGGATTTAGGTATGGCAATAAGGGCCGTGTTGTATTCGTACAAAATCTCCATTCGGTGCAACAGAACATGTCCTATAAAACGCAGCCGGTTCTCTAAAAAATTATCGTACAAGCCTTCATGAATCTTGCCATGATCGAGCCCTCTTCTCTTTAGGTCTGCCACTAATGCATGTACTCCGGCGTGGGTAGATGCAAATCGAAAAGAGCCTGTATCTCCTACTACCCCCGCGTAAATACACGTGGCAATGTTTTCATCAATAAGGTCAGCATCTCCGGCGCCAATAATAAAATCATAGACCATCTCGCAAGTAGAACTCTTAGATGTGTCACTAACACCAAAGGTAAACGAAGCCGTATCTGGCTCTTGGTGATGATCGATCAGCACTTTTGTGCAAGTCAACGACTTCAGTTTTTCAGTCATCGACTTAGTTCTATAAAAAATATTAAAGTCAAGACAAAAGAGCACATCGGCCGCATCGAGCAACTGATTTGCCTTTGTTATTTGCTGCTCGTAATTGATGACCTCTGCTGTGCCGGGCATCCAGTTAACAAATCCGGCCCAATTGGTTGGGGATATTACCCTTACTTCGTGACCCTTTTTCTGAAAGTAATGTGCCAAAGCCAGCGAAGAGCCCATTGCGTCCGCGTCGGGCTTTTGGTGCGTGGTAATGACCATTTTTTTAGGCGGGAGCAGATGAGAATATAGGTCAGTTATTGGTTTCATACGAATGAGGACGAAGGTATGAAATAAAGGTCGTAACTTCGCGGCGCAAAACCTATATACCCATGAGCAACAGAACCTTTACCATGATTAAGCCCGATGCATTCCGAAATGGACACAGCGGTGCAATTTTGGATCGTATTATAAAAGAGGGATTCAATATCAAAGCCCTCAAGATGGTTAAACTCTCTGCAGAAAAAGCAGGAGAGTTTTATGCCGTTCATAAGGAAAGACCTTTTTATGGTGAATTAGTTGCGTTTATGAGCAGCGGTCCCATTATTGCTGCGATTCTAGAAAAAGAGAACGCGGTAGAGAGTTTTCGTACACTGATCGGTGCCACCAACCCTGCACAAGCTGCAGAGGGAACAATTCGTAAAATGTTCGCAACCTCGGTGGGCGAAAATGCCGTACACGGTAGTGACAGCAACGAAAATGCTGCTATAGAGGGAGCGTTCTTCTTTGCTGGTTTGGAGCAGTTCTAACTTACCACAAAAAGTACGCATAGATCGTTAGCATAGCTAGCTCGTTAAAAGTGTCTACGCATTTTGGCTAAAACTCATCGTTAATCAATAACGAAGAGTAATGGAGATGGTCTTTTTGGTGCCTTCTTTTACCAGAACCGATGCTTTAGAAAATGAGGGTGGTCCCATTAATCCCATTACATTGTTAGAGAATCCATAACCCTCTTTAGGAAGCCCAAGCATCGAAGTATTCATTTTGCCGTCTTCGTTTTCATCATGCAACAAAGCCACCGCATATTGACCTGGAGGTAGCCCAGTTACTTCAACTAGTACACGCCGGTCACGAACAGGTAAACGGGATTTGTAGATGGCCAAAGACGGTTGATCTGGATAACCCTTAGCATCCTTAAAAACACTGCACAGAACGACTCCCTTGTTATTTCTGGCACCGCTAACTTCAATCTCTAAGACTCCTAAAGGAGGCTGAGCCAAGGCTGTTAAAACAATAGCCGAAGCAAGAAAGCTGGCGATAAAAAGTAGATTACGCATATTTATTGATCTACGATAGCTTCATTGCCATAGAGTTGTTCTTTGTACTTGAGGGATGGAGAGGCAATAAAAGGACCTAGATTCAGTTGATCCCACTTTTCGTCTACAGCATGTATGGTCGCTTCGTTGGCTACTATTATATTAGGCCAGTCACGCTGAAAATTGTCGTATTCCTTGGTCTTACGGGTTCCGTCTAATCCCAAGCAACCTGTATGGTAGGCGTCGTCGTATCGGTAAAGATATTGATCGCGCTTGGGATCGAGATTATTGCAAAAGCGCCACAAAGCCGTAGGCAAATCGAGTGGGTCGACGGTATGTTCTACATAAAGAATCATTTTGATTCCTCTACAAAAATCCAAAGAAGCGATTGATGTATGTAATGAACGGATATGCCCAGATTTGTCTTTTTTTACAGCCACTATCAAACAGGGAATCTCTTGTTCGATCAACGAGGCATTAACAGATCGGATCTCTGAGAACTGCTGTTGCAACCTATCAGCGATCAGGGATGCAGCGGGTAGTGAGACGCTTGGTAAAGCGCCTTCTTCGATCTCTTCTGGAAATTTGCTTGTTCCATCAATACACATTTTTCCGCCAAAGCCCATCTTACTGCAACTGTGATCGAGTACATCCATGGGTCCAGTCGAAAATACTACATCGGTAACCGGATTCAGGTTCTTAAAAACATAGCGGGCCAAAGCAGGATAATCTTGTATACGAACATGCTGATCGGCTAAAACCAAAATCTTGTTAAACATCATCTGGCCAGCCCCCCACATGGCATTCATTACCTTTTGGCCCTGTCCGGCATATTCTTTATTAATTTTTGTGATAACCAGGTTGTGAAAGACGCCTTCTACTGGCATATCCATATCCATAATCTCTGGCACCATGGTCATTTTGATGGGTGCTAAAAAGATTCTTTCAGTGGCCTTTCCTAGCCAAGCATCTTCTTGAGGCGGTATGCCTACAATAGTAGCAGGATAAACTGCATTTTTACGATGGGTGATGGCCGTGATATGAAAACGTGGGTACCAATCGGGCAACGAATAGTAACCGGTATGATCACCGAAAGGACCTTCCCAGATTAGTTCATCGGCAGGATCTACGTAACCTTCAATAATAAAATCGGCATCGGCCGGTACCTCGATCTCGGGCTGCGAAACACACTTTACCAGCTCAACTTTCTTTTTTCTCAAAAAACCTGCCAACATGTATTCATCTACATTTTCAGGAAGTGGTGCTGTGGCACTATACGCATACACCGGATCGCCGCCAAGGGCAACAGCCACCGGCATTTTTTTACCCAGCTTCTTATATTCTGTAAAATGCTTGGCACTGACCTTGTGCTTGTGCCAGTGCATGCCAGTGAGTGTTGGCCCAAAAACTTGCATTCGATACATGCCTACGTTTCGGCTGTGCGTGTGAGGATCTTTCGTATGAATAACGGGGAGTGTAATAAAAGGGCCGCCATCTTTTGGCCAGCAGGTAATAACTGGCACCTTGGTAATATCTGGTGTGGCCATAACCACTTCTTGGCAAGCCCCCCTGCCCTTTTTTACCGCTGGCATCCAGCTGGCAAATGCCCCCAGCTTGGGAAGCATTTTTAATTTATCGAGCATCGACTCTTTGGGAGCCGAGATCATCTTAAAGAGGTCTTCAATTTCTCGGGCCGTCTCGTCTAAATCTGATACCCCCAAGGCCATACACATTCTGCGTTCACTTCCGTAAGCGTTCATCAAAACAGGAAAGTCGTACCCAGTATTCTCAAACAAAAGTGCTTTTCCTCCTCCACCCGACTTGCTGATTCTATCTGTGATCTCCGCGATCTCTAGGTGTGGATCGACATAGGTTTTGATTCTCACTAACTCGCCAGCCCTCTCTAGGGCTTCTATAAAAGCAGATTGATCTTTCCAGGCCATATTAATTTTATTCAGCACTACAACAATACCATTGGTTAAAGGTTTACCTGAACTCCTAATCCCGACCCTTCTGATAGCAGCACATTACCTTGGTCATAACTAAGACCCGCGGCTAGGTCTTCATCGAGCAGAAGTGGTCCATCCAAATCGGCTAGGTCTACAAAGGGCAGTAAATGAGCCAAAGCAGCCGTTCCCACCGATGACTCATTCATAGAACCAAGCATAATCTGCAGGTTCAGCTTTCTGGCATTGGCAATCATTCGACGGGCGGGCGTAATACCACTGCATTTGGTGAGTTTGATATTGATACCATGAAAAAAAGAAGCACATTTTTCTACGTCGTGCTCTGCTACGCAGCTCTCATCGGCAAAAAGAGGCAAGGGTGATTGCTGATACAATACTTTCATCCCTTCCCAATCATCTTTCGCAAGAGGCTGTTCTACTAATTCCACTCCCAGTTCCTGAAGAATGGGCAATAATTGAACCGCGGTCTCGAGCGACCATCCTGCATTAGCATCCACTCGTAACCGCGCTTGGGTATGGGCGCGAATGACCCTTAACTTTTCGAGATCGTCCGGTGTTCCCACCTTGATCTTATAAATGGGCCAGGGTTTTTCAATCACTTTTTCTAGCATCCGCTCTGTCGTATCGATTCCTATGGTATAGTCAGTCAGCGGGGCTGCTGTGGCGGGAGCTTTGAATAAATTGCGTAAGGGTTGGTTTTTCATTTTCCCATACAAGTCCCATCCCGCCATATCGAGCGCGCATACCAAAAAGGGATTTTGTGGAAATAAGTGATGTAGATAATGCCAGTATCTCTCGGGGTCTGTAAATGCAAACTTCTCTACAAGCGATTTCTTTTGCTCTAAATCGGCAATCATTTGCTCGACAGAAATATTATAGTAAGAAATGGCAGGGGCCTCTCCAAAACCAGTCCACTTTCCCAGCGAGAGCGAAACTAATAAGACTGGCTGGTGCGTTTTGGTACCCTTAGAAATCGTAAAAGGATAACGAAATTTTAGCCGATGAGACCAATAATGAAGCTGCATGAAATAGTTTGTACAAAGATAAAGCACTCGTGCTATCAGGCCCTGCCAGCAGATACGATCATTTCACGCAGTAGGTCATTAAAAGAAGTCTGCGCAAGCAAGTCTTCTAGACACAGGTGCATTCTGTACTGCCAGTAATGTTGTGGATTGGCAGGATCATTGATTCTTTCCTCGCGAGGATCTTGTCTGCGCAAGGCATCACTGATACCCAGTAGATCTTGCAGCTGAAATATGCTCCACATTGCTGGAGACTGCAAATGTTGCTGTACGATGGCACGGTTAATCCAGGCCTCGCAGTAATAAGGAGCCTCTCCCCATTGTTTCATCTCTTGATTGTAAAAGGATTGGGTTCTTTGTCGGTTCTCTTCCCACCACCCCCTAATGGTACTCATATCGTGGGTAGAGGGTGTTACTACCGATAGGTAGGGTGCTTCGGACGGATTAAAAAAAGAGGTACTCGGATTTTTGGGCATTCGCTGTATTTCGAGACTAAGAATGCCATTTTGGTTCATGACATCCGGAACACAGTGTGGCACCATTCCCAGATCCTCTCCACACACCAACATATTTGTAGCGGACTTAAGTTTTGGAAGTTTTTGCATGGCCTCCCTATACCAACAGCCATCTTGTCGATGATAGAAATAATCGTGATACAACGGAATCAATGCATCTTTGGTCTTTGTATCTAAATACTGAAAAGAAGAAGTTTTGTCCATCGAGATCCTAAAATGAAATTGCGTCTGCGAAGATCCTGGCTCTTCGAATAACAATACGTTCGCTACCAGTGATAGCAAACCGTTTTTAATTTTCTGATGCATCGGATCTGTCGGTAATGCATTAAAGTAGCGGACTACCTTCTCTTGTGTATCAAAGAGTGAGGAAAGCATCCACCCATGCTGCATGTCATGAATCAAAAACTGCTCTCGAACCCAGAACTGGTCTTCGCCAAACAGATCAAGCAATATCTCCTCATTGATAAACGGCTGACAAAAACGATGGCTATCGAAGGCAATCCCTCGTTGCCAGAATTCTTCTACTGTCACAGGTATGCAGGGCACAAAACGACCCAATAATCCTTGCACAGCATGAGTAGGAATACTCCATATTCTAAAAAACCCTAAAATATGATCGATACGAAAAGCATCAAAATAATTGCTCATTTGTTCGAAGCGAAGTCTCCACCACCTAAAATCATCTTGCTGCATACGGGCCCAGTTATAGGTAGGAAAACCCCAGTTCTGGCCTATGGCGGTAAAGTCATCGGGCGGGGCACCAGCCTGCCAGTTCATATTGTATAAATCGGGTGCAACCCAAGCGTCAACAGAGTAGCGATAAATGCCGATGGGAATATCTCCCTTTAGCACTACCCCTTTTTGATGAGCATACGAAACTGCCGCCTTTAGTTGCCGATGTAAAAAG
>CANGYW010000073.1 GCA_947458335.1 Chitinophagaceae bacterium
ATAAATGGCAACAAACCAAACCAACGGAGTCGGTCGTCGTAAAGAAGCCGTAACCCGTGTTTTCATTTCTAAAGGAGATGGAAAGATCACTGTCAACGACAAGGATTATAAAAATTATTTCTCGCTGGTGTATTTGCAAAATCAGGTGGAGCGTCCGCTCAAGACCGTCGAGGCCGACGGTAAATACGACATCAAGATCAACGCCGATGGTGGTGGTGTCAAAGGACAGGCCGAGGCTGCCATGCTGGGTATTGCCCGTGTATTGGTCGAGCTGAATCCGGAGTTTCGTCCGGCACTAAAGGCCGCTGGCCTTCTTAAGCGCGATCCTCGTTCTGTGGAGCGTAAGAAGTTCGGTCACAAGAAAGCCCGTCGCAGCTACCAGTTCTCTAAACGTTAATAGACCCCCATCATTTATAAAGTATTTTACCTACCATGGAAAACAATACATCCTTACAACAGCAACTTCTGGACGCCGGTGTACATTTTGGTCACCTCAAAAAGAAGTGGAATCCCAAGATGCTCCCCTACATCTTCGCCGAGAAGAAAGGTATTCACATCATCGATCTGAACAAGACCGTTGAGTGCATGCAGGAGTCGGCGGCTGCCTTAAAGCAGATCGCTCGTAGCGGTAAGAAGATCCTCTTTGTCGGCACCAAGAAGCAAGCCAAAGACATCGTTACCGAGTGTGCTAAGCGCGTTAACATGCCCTTTGTTACGGAGCGTTGGTTAGGTGGTATGCTGACCAATTTCAATACCGTTCGTAAGAGCGTTAAGAAAATGCAGAGCATCGAAAAAATGCTGGGTGATGGTTCATTCGACAGCATCACTAAAAAAGAGCGTTTGACCTTAAGCCGCGACAAGGATAAGATGGAAAAAGTATTGGGTGGTATATCACAGCTGGGTCGTGTACCCGCCGCTTTGTTTATCGTCGATATCGGACACGAGCATATTGCCCTGGCCGAAGCCAAGCGTTTGGGTATTGCGACCTTTGGTATGGTCGACACGAACTGCGATCCCAATAAAGTAGACTTTGCCATCCCTGCTAATGATGATGCTACTAAATCAATTACCGTGCTGGTCAACTATATCACCGCTGCCATTGCAGAGGGGTTAGCCGAAAGACAAGCGGCCAAAGAAGATGAGGTAGAAGAAATGACCGATGATGAAAAAGAAAGAAGAGCCGCTAAGCTGCTGGCCGAGGCCGAAGCAGAAGGAGGTCGTGGAGCCGGTCGCAGAGGAGCAGGGGGTGGTGCCCGCCGTCGTACCAGTGCTGGAAGTTCTAGCCGTGGACCCGGTGGTGCCCGTCGTTAATTTTTTAATATTATAAATCTAGTTATGAGTACCGTAATGATCAGTGCACAAGACATCAATAAACTTCGTCAGGCCACCGGTGCAGGCATGATGGATTGCCGAAAGGCCCTGACCGAAACCAATGGAGATTTCGAAGCTGCCATCGACTGGCTTCGTAAGCAAGGACAAAAAGTAGCTGCTAAAAGAAGCGATCGCGAGGCTAAAGAAGGAGTCGTAATTGCTCAGACTACTGCCGATAACAAAACTGGTATCGTGGTTTGCGTTAGCTGCGAGACCGATTTCGTTTCGAAGAACGCAGACTTTATTGCTTTTGCCAAAAGTATAGCCGATGCCGCGATTGCCAATAGCGTTAGCACTCTCGATCAGCTGATGGGGGTTTCTATCGGTAACCTTACCGTAGCTGCCATGGTAGACGAAAAACTGGCTACAATTGGAGAGAAGATCGGCGTTACCAAATTTGAGCGTATCGATGCTCCTTATGTGGCTTCTTATATCCACGGGGCATATCGCATTGGTGTGCTGGTAGGGCTCGATAAAGAGGCTGCCGAGGCCGGAAAAGACGTAGCCATGCAAATTGCTGCTCTTAACCCCGTAGCCGTAGACGCCGCTGCCGTTCCTGCCGATGTAATTGCTCGTGAAAAGGATATCATCCTCGAGCTTATGAAGCAAGACCCCAAGATGGCCGGTAAACCCGAAGAAATGCTCAATAAGATTGTAGACGGAAAGATGGGCGCCTTCTTTAAAGAGCAAACCTTAACGGCGCAGGCTTTCGTAAAAGATAGCAGCAAGTCGGTGGGTGATTACCTGCGTGAATCAGGTAATGTTACCGTAAGCGCCTTTAAGCGGGTCGCTTTGGGCTAATCCACTGCTTTTAATAATTTACAAAGCGTCAGATCTTTTCTGGCGCTTTTTTTATGGCTTGTCAAAAAGTGTATCTTCGTTTTTTACAACCCAGCTGCTCATGTTACCCAAGTATAAACGCATTCTGTTAAAGCTCTCGGGCGAGGCCCTGATGGGCGATAAAAGCTTTGGATTCGATAATGACGTGATCGCCCAATATGCCCGCGATATCAAATTGATTACGGACATGGGGGTGCAGGTAGCTATTGTAATCGGAGGCGGAAATATTTATAGAGGTATGAACGAGCAAGAGACCGGCATTGAACGGGCTCATGGCGATTATATGGGAATGTTGGCTACCGTTATAAACGGAATGGCCCTGCAGGCTGGCTTAGAGAAGATCGGAGTCTATACGCGACTTCAGAGTGCCATAAAAATGGAACAGATTGCTGAGCCTTATATTCGTAGAAGAGCCATTCGACATTTGCAAAAAGGCCGTGTGGTGATCTTTGGAGCGGGTACCGGTAACCCTTATTTCACAACCGATACAGCAGGCTCGTTGCGTGCCATCGAGATCGGTGCTGATGTAATCTTAAAAGGAACCAGGGTGGATGGTATCTATACGGCCGACCCTGAGAAAGATCCCAAGGCCACCAAGTACAATCAAATTAGCTTTCAGGATTGTCTTAGCCAAAACTTAAAGGTGATGGATATGACTGCCTTTACGCTGTGTATGGAAAACAAGCTACCCATCATCGTGTTCAATATGAACGAAACCGATAACCTTCGTCGCGTGGTTACAGGCGAAAAAGTGGGTACGCTGGTCGTTTAGCTCGACTTTTTAGTAGTGGCTTTCTTAGTCGTCGTTTTTTTAGCGGGGCGGCTCTTTCCGAATGAACCCTTGAAACGTTTTCCCTTTGCTGTTTTTTTATCTCCTCTTCCCATGGTATTTATTTTTTAAAGTGTAAGATTAAATTCTTTCTGCCAGTTCTTTACCGGCTTTAAATCGAGCTACTTTTTTAGCCTTTATCTTGATGGTCTCTCCGGTCTTTGGGTTGCGACCATTGCGGGCCGAGCGTTTTGAAACCGAAAAGGTACCAAAACCAACCAGGGTTACTTTACCACCTCCTTTCAGCGTTTTGGTGATGGCTTCTGTAAGAACATCAATGGCTGCATTGGCCTGGGTTTTAGTGATGCCAGTTTCGTCGGCAACTTTCGCAATTAGATCGGCTTTATTCATGTAGTAGTTTTGGTATCGTGTAAAGAGCGACAAAATTAGCCGCTTTTTCATAGTAGAAAAATAAAAACTTGCTTTTACACGACTAATTCACAATTTGCATTAGGGTGCGAAAGGCAATAAAGTTCTCTCCCCATTTATCGAGGCCTTTTTGGCGCATACCCGGCGCAAATTCAGCCAAATAGCGCTCGTAATCCTCACGGTGTATAGCATGGTACTGCACGGCATAGGTAACCCCCTCTTCGTCGGTGTTTTCCAAGAGTTGTAAAATGGTAGCCTTGTCAAAACACCCCGTGGCGATTACCTCCGGAATATGTTCGTCTCGAAGCCAGCAAAGCCAGTCAGCGGCAATGGCGTGAGCTACTTTTATGGTTACGTTGTAGATATACATCAGCCTTACTTTTTTAAGCGCAGGTAAACCGGGCAGTGGTCCGAATGTTTTACATCGGGCAATATATCCGCATCGGCCAGTTTCGAGGCTAGTGATTTTGTTACATTGATATAGTCAATTCTCCAACCTTTATTTTGCAAGCGCACCGACGGAAAACGCTGACTCCACCAACTATAGCGATGCGGCTCCGGATGAAATACGCGAAAGGTATCGACCCAGCCACTTTCAAAAAAGCGTGTCATCCATTCTCTTTCGGCCGGCTGAAATCCCGAAGAGTTTTTGTTCCCTTTGGGATCATGAATATCCATTTCGGTATGCGCAATATTGTAATCGCCACAAAGGATCAATTGCGGATTCTTTTTCTCTACTTTCTTTAGCCAGCGCAAACATTCATCGAGCCATTCATATTTAAAGGCCTGTCTTTCGTCTCCCGAAGTACCACTGGGAAAGTAGGCGTTAATCAGGCGAATTTTTCCAAAGTCCAGCTGAATGACCCGTCCCTCTTGGTCGCTCGGTCCATGTCCGTTGCCATATTCTACCCGGTCGGGTTTGATCTTGGTAAATACCGCTACACCGCTATATCCTTTTTTCTCGGCACTAAACCAGTAGTCGCTAAAGCCCAGTTGTCGAAGCGGGGTCAAGTCTACATCCTCGGCTCGCGCTTTGGTCTCTTGCAAACAAACAATATCGGCTGGATCGGTGGCCAACCACTCCCAGAATCCTTTTTTGATGGCCGCTCGAAGACCATTAACATTATAGGAAATAATTCGCATGTGCTCAGATGCCCGAAAAGTCGGAATTTTGAAGACCGCTTCGCTAGCAGGTTGGCAATTTACAGTATTAACCTCTTAAAACGTATATGCATGAGTACTTCTCATACCTCTCCATTAAAAGGCAAGCTCATTCCATCGACACATCCGGTCTATCTCGAAGGACCCAAAAGCAGAGGCTATGAATTATTGTTCGCCTGGCGCGTCTTTAAGCAATTTATCAAGGGATTCAGAACCTTTCACTTTGCGGGCCCTTGTATCACCGTCTTTGGATCAGCTCGTTTTACCGAGGAGCATCCGTATTACCAGCAAGCTCGGGAGTTTGGTCAGCGAATTGCAGCGTTGGGAATGACCACGCTGACTGGTGGAGGTCCCGGTATCATGGAAGCCGCCAATCGGGGGGCTTACGAAAGTAATGGCCAGTCGGTGGGTTGCAATATCGTCTTACCATTTGAACAAAAAGAGAATCCCTATTTACATTACTCGGTAACGTTCGAACACTTTTTTGTTCGAAAAGTATTGTTAGTAAAATATTCCTACGCCTTTATTATTATGCCTGGTGGCTTTGGTACAATGGACGAACTATTTGAGACGCTTACACTGGTACAGACCAATACCATCTCTCAATTTCCGATTATCTTGTTTGGCAAATCGTTCTACCAACCCCTTATGGATACGATCGATAAAATGCTCGAAGAAAAGACTATTTCTGCCTCTGATCTCGAGCTGCTTCTTTTTACAGATAGTGTAGACGAGGCCATGGCGCACATTCAAAAATATATTCGAAGCAATTACAAAATTAAGCCCCGCAAGAGGAGATGGTGGTTATTAGAGAGGCGATGAATGTTATTTCAATTATGTTTGCTCTTTAAATAATATATATGCAACTATCGGGTGTAGATGTTCTCGGTTATGTAGCGGGTCTGATTACCGCTTTTACTTTTTTGCCGCAGGTGCTTAAGACCTGGAAAACCAAATCGGCCAAAGATGTATCGTTGGCGATGTTTTTGATCGCACTTACCAATCAAATTCTGTGGTTGGCCTTCGGCATCTTGCGGGCCGATCCTGTCATCATCATTACCAATGCGGTCATGCTGCTCATGACGAGTTTGATGATTATCCTTAAGCTCAAGTATAATCATAGCTAATGGCCACCGATACCATTATCTGGGACTTGGGCGGCGTGTTGGTCGACTGGAGTCCGTTGTATGTCTATGATGATACATATTTTTCGGATTTGGCCGATCGCGATTATTTTTTCGGGCACATTTGCACCAGCGATTGGAACGAACGACAAGATGCGGGCTACTCTTTGCAGCTGGCTACCGAAGAAAAGTTAAGAGAGTTTCCTGATCCCCGTTGGCGGCAGCCCATCCTCGATTTTTACGGCCGCTGGACAGATATGCTGCGCGGCCCGCTTCCAGCAACCGTTAGCTTATTTGACCAGTTACGTTCACAAGGCCGGTATCGGTTTTATGCCCTAACCAACTGGAGTGCCGAAAACTTTCCGATTGCGCTGCAGCGATTCGATTTTTTACAGTGGTTCAACGGAAGACTCGTGAGTGGAGAAGAAGGTACTCGTAAGCCCTTTCCAGAATTTTATCAGCTGTTGTTCGATCGATACAAAATCGATCCGGCCCGTGCCCTTTTTATAGACGATAATTTGCGCAATATTAAGGCAGCCGAAGCTTTAGGGCTAGCAGGTGTTCATTTTACATCAGCAGAAGCATTGCGCGAAGAATTGATCAGCCAGCGTTTGTTATAGCCCTCCCTTGGTTTTATCTGCTGTACTCATTGCAAGAGCTCTATCAGTTAGTGACTATTTTATGAGAAGCTACGGATGTGTTTATTCCAGTACGGGCCTCAACCATTTTTCTGCCTCTTCGATACTCATCCCCTTTCGTTTGGCGTAAACTTGTAGCTGGTCACGATCAATCTTACCCAATCCAAAATAATGACTGCCTGGATGGGCAAAGTACCAACCACATACAGAGGCCGGAGGATTCATGGCTAAACTTTCTGTTAATGTGATACCGATCGTTTCGGTGGCCTGCAGCAGCGAAAAAAGTTTCAGTTTTTCGGTATGGTCGGGGCAAGCCGGATAACCGGGTGCCGGACGAATGCCCTGGTATTTTTCTGTAATGAGTTCTTCGTTACTCCATGATTCTTCTTTGGCATAGCCCCAGTATTCTTTGCGCACTTGCTCATGTAGGCACTCGGCAAAAGCCTCTACAAAGCGATCGGCTAAGATTTGCACCAATATTTTATTGTACTCATCTTGCTCGGCGGCAAAGCGGTCAATATATTTTTTAGCGCCATGAATGGTAACGGCAAAAGATCCCATAAAGTCTGTACCTAGTTCGGCCGGACAAATAAAATCGGCTAACGAGAAGTTAGGTTGCCCTACGGCTTTTTTCAGTTGTTGGCGCAGCGATTCGATCTTGATCTCTCCTTTTTCGGTTTGCAGCGTGATTGTATCGGCATTGTTGCTGGTAGCGGGCCAAAAACCAATAACTCCATCTGCCTGAAACCAATTTTCGTCGATGATCTTGTTGAGTAGCACGTTCGCATCGTTAAAAAGACGCGTGGCTTCTTTTCCAAAGATCGGGTCGGATAGTACGGCCGGATAGCGCCCGGGCATTTCCCAGGCAATAAAGAAAGGCCCCCAATCAATATAGCGGGCCAAGGTGGCTAGGTCATAATTCTTGAGCACCTTGGTTCCGGTAAATGAAGGGGCAACGGGTCGGTAATTTTTCCAGTCAAAATACTCTTTGGCGATCACAGCTTCTGCGTAGGGAATCAGGTTCTTTTTTCCTTTATTCAAAAATTGTTGCTGTAATCCTTCGTATTCGTTTTGAGTTTGTTGTAGCAGCTCTTTCTTCTGCTCTTTATTGAGCAGTGAGCTTACTACGGTAACACTGCGTGAAGCATCGAGTACATGCAAGACGCCATGCTCATATTGAGGAGCGATCTTTACTGCCGTGTGCATACGAGATGTGGTAGCGCCTCCAATCAGAAGCGGTTGTGTCATACCCCTTCTTTTCATCTCGTGGGCAACATGTACCATCTCGTCGAGGGAGGGGGTAATCAGTCCACTTAACCCAATGATGTCAGCTTTTTCTTGTTCGGCTTTTTCCAAGATCTTATCTGCGGGTACCATAACGCCCATATCGATAATCTCATAGCCATTACAACCCAGTACCACCCCTACGATATTTTTTCCGATATCATGTACATCTCCTTTAACAGTGGCCAGCAGTACTTTGGGAGCACTTCCCTGGCTGGCGAGCGGATTATTCTTTTTCTCTTCTTCAATAAAGGGCGTAAGCCAGGCGACACTTTTTTTCATGACTCGCGCACTTTTGACCACTTGTGGCAAAAACATCTTACCGGCCCCGAACAGATCACCCACTACGTTCATGCCGGCCATCAAGGGCCCCTCGATTACATCGAGTGGTCGGGGATATTTTTGTCTGGCTTCTTCCGTATCGGTGTCAATGTATTCGGTTATACCGTTGATCAAAGCATGTTTGAGTCGCTCTTCTACCGAGGCCGATCGCCAGGCTTCATTCTTTTCTTCGGTCTTGTCTTTCGCTTTTACGGTTTCGGCAAAGGCGATCAGCTTTTCGGTCGCCTCATTATTGTCGTTGTTGCGATTTAGAATAACATCTTCGCATAAGAGACGCAAGGTGGGTTCGATCTCGTCGTAAACAGCCAGCTGTCCGGCATTGACGATACCCATATCCATACCGGCCTTGATAGCATGAAATAGAAATACGGCGTGCATCGCTTCTCGTACCGGTTCGTTACCCCGAAACGAAAACGAAAGGTTACTAACCCCACCACTTACTTTGGTCAGGGGCATCTTTTGCTTGATAAGGCGGGTGGCTTCAATAAAATCAACGCCGTAGTTGTTGTGCTCCTCGAGGCCGGTTGCGACTGCAAAAATGTTCGGGTCAAAAATAATGTCTTGCGGGTCGTATCCTAACCGAGTGGTCAGTAAGTTATAGGCGCGCTCCGAAATCTCTACTTTTCGCTGCATGGTATCGGCCTGTCCTTTTTCATCAAAGGCCATTACGATAACGGCAGCACCGAATCGTTGGCAGAGCTCTGCTTGTTGCAAGAATTTTTCTTCGCCTTCTTTGAGGGAGATCGAATTGACGATGCATTTGCCTTGTACGCATTTAAGACCGGCTTCAATAATCTCGAACTTCGAGCTGTCGATCATCAGCGGAATGCGGGCAATATCGGGTTCGCTTTGCAGTAAATTCAAAAAGGTGGTCATGGCCGCTACGCCGTCTAACAAGGCGTCGTCCATGTTTACGTCGAGTATCTGTGCTCCACTCTCTACCTGTTGGCGAGCTACGCTCAGCGCCTCTTCGTACTTATTCTCTCTAATTAGGCGGGCAAATTTTTTCGAGCCGGTCACATTAGTGCGTTCTCCGACATTCACAAAGTTCGTCTCGGGGCGAACCACCAGCGGTTCTAGCCCGGAGAGTCGTAAGAAAGGAAAAATCGATACGGGTTCTTGCATAATACGATGTTGAATGATACAGTGTTGATTTATGCAGTAGTGGGAATATTTTTTTCGATGAGGGGTAACGAACGGGGCGTTAGTCCCTTTACATGTTCGGCGATATGTCGAATATGATCAGGGGTAGTGCCACAACAGCCGCCAACAATATTTACAAATCCTTCGCGCGCCCACTCTTCTAGGTAGTGTCCTGTGTCTTCGGGGCGTTCATCGTATTCACCCATGGCATTGGGGAGACCAGCATTGGGGTAAGCCGATACATAGCAGCTGGCCAGCTGCGAGAGTTCTTCGATGTGCGGACGCATTTCTTTGGCGCCCAGCGCGCAATTAAGGCCAACGCTCAGAGGACGAGCATGCATCACCGAGGTATAAAATGCTTCGAGTGTTTGACCACTCAGGGTACGTCCCGATGCATCGGTTATGGTGCCGCTGATCATGATGGGCAGCGACTCACGCTGCAGTTCATGAAAATATTTTTTGAT
>CANGYW010000074.1 GCA_947458335.1 Chitinophagaceae bacterium
GTCAGTATGTGGGGTATGCCCAACAGAAAGTTTCGGTAACGGTACAGCAAGAAGATTTCGAGGTTAATTTTGTAATGCAACGACAAGAGTTGGTAATGCCCGATGTGGTACTTACCAAGGGAGAAGATCCGGCTTACGAGATTATAAGAAGCACTATTGCTAAGCAGCAGGAGAATCTTGATCGCATCCGTACTTACACGTGTCAGGTTTATTCAAAAGGGCAGCTCCGACTCAGGTCTTATCCTAAAAAATTTATGGGCGAGAAGGTGGACTTTGAAGATGGGGATTCTAGCCAGCAAAAGATAATTTATTTGTCGGAGACTGTTTCGAGGTTCGCCATTGATGGCCCTTCTAAAAGAAAGGTAGAGGTTGTCTCATCGAAGGTCAGCGGAAGTAGTGATGGGTATGGGCTGGCAGTTCCTGACCAGTACGGGATCTATCAGAATAATGTGATGATCTCTACGCGGATCAACCCTCGCGGTTTTGTTTCGCCATTGGCCGCAACGGCACTTAGCTTTTATCGCTACAAATTGCTGGGTACTTTTTACGAGAATGGAAAGGCTATAAGCCGTATTGAGGTAATTCCTCGCAGAAAGATGGAGCCTCTCTTTAGCGGGCAGATTACAATTGTAGAAGATGATTGGCAGTTGTATTCGGTCGATCTGCTTATTACTAAGCAACAGCAAATGGAGTTGCTCGACACCTTACGGCTGGTGCAGCTGTACCAACAAGACAGACGTGGTGATTGGCTAATCTACAGCCAAGTGCTGTATCCTGCTACTAAGAAATTCGGGTTCGATGCCTATGGTAGTTTTGTAAATGTATATACCGATTATAATACCCGGCCGCAGTATGTAAAGAAGTTTTTTGACCGAACGCTCCTTCGCTACTCCGATAGCGCCAATAAGCGCGATGCGATCTATTGGGAGTCTATGCGGCCTGTTCCGCTTATGCCAGACGAGAAAAAAGATTATGCCACCAAAGACAGTTTGGAGCGAGTACAAAAAGATCCCCGTTATCTCGATTCGCTTACTAAAATTCGAAATAAGTTCACCATCTCAAAATTGATGTTGCTGGGGCAACCGCTGTATGCAAAAGGTGAGATCAGCTCGATTTCACTCAACCCCGTTATTCAGCAAGTAAACTTTAATCCGGCAGAGGGATGGGTACTGCAACCCGAGATCAGTTGGAGACGAGATCTTGACACAGCCGGCTCGCGCCGCTCGCTGAGCGGGTCTGTTGGACTTCGCTACGGATTTGGCAATCAGAAATTTAATCCGAGGGCCAATGTTACCTATGCGTTTGGATCTAAATTATCGAGGTCGCTTTCTTTTTCGTTTGGCCGACAAGTCTTGCAGTTCAATAGCCAAAGCCCTATTGACGAAAGGAATAATACCATTGCTTGCCTGTTCTACGAAGACAATGTAATCAAAACCTATCTCTCCTCTTTTGCACGGGTAGGATTTGCATCGGGCATTGGCGCCGGTTTCTCGTTTTCGACATCGTTGCAATACGCTGATCGCTCGCCTCTAGACAACGTAACAGATTTTACTTTACGAGACCGCCCCGGCAAAACATATTCTCCCAATTATCCCGTCGAGATCACTAATGTTAATATGACGCCACACCAGGTCTTTTTGGTGAGTGCTGGATTGCGCTGGCAGCCGGGTGCCCGTTACGTTGAATTGCCGCAGCGAACGATCAACATTGGAGGAAAGTCACCTGTTTTTGGGTTACAGCTTACGAAGTCTATTAAAGGGATTGCCGGCAGTGATGGCTCTTTTTTAAAATGGCGGCTCGATATGACCGATCAACTGAACTTAAAGTTAAAGGGGGTATTTAGGTACCGTATAGGGTGGGGAGGATTCATCAATGACAAGCAAGTGCAGCTGCCCGACTTCACACACTTTAACGGCAATAACTGGCAGTTTGGAACCAGCAATCTCAACAGTTTTCAATTGCTACCGATGTACCAGCTAAGCAATACCCGTCCTCTTTATGGCTTGGCGCATGCAGAGTATAATCTCAAAGGATTTATTACCAACAAAATTCCCGGTATCAAAAAATTAAATCTCTATTTGCTGACCGGCCTCAATACCTGCTATGTAAACCAAGACCTCCGCTACTTTGAGTGGTTCGTTGGGGTCGATAATCTTTTTAAGGTATTTAGGGTTGACTATATTTTCTCTTATCTGCCCGGACGTCCGATGCAACCGGCACTTCGACTGGGTGTTACAGGCCGCCTGCTTCAGTAAGCCCCGTCTTTGTACCTTTGTACTGCTTTAGAATTTTGCCCAACCTGCCATTGGGGTTCAAAGCGAACTAAAATTCGAGTCATGAAGGCCCTACACAACCGCATCTCCCGAAAGGAGCTTAAGGAGCGTATTGCAAAAGATCCTACGCCTCGTACTACTGTTTCTTTCTATCATTATTTTCCTATCGACGAACCGGCCTTTTTTCGCAACAGTTTATATGCGTCGCTCGAGTCTGTGGGTGTTTTGGGTCGTATCTATGTAGCCAACGAAGGCATCAATGCACAAGTAAGCGTACCTTCTGATCAGCTTACTCTTTTTCGGGAAACCTTGTACGCGATACCGCCACTCCATGGAATTCGGCTCAACATTGCAGTCGATAGCCAGGGTCCTTCTTTTTTCGTACTCGATATCAAGGTCAGAAAAAAGATAGTGGCTGATGGAATTACCGATCCTGATTTTGACATGCAACGCAAAGGTCGCTACGCAACGGCAGAGCAATTTAATGCCATGGCCAAAGATCCCAACACGATCATTATTGATATGCGAAATTATTACGAATACGAGGTAGGACATTTTCGCGAGGCCATCGAAGTGCCCTCCGATACTTTTCGCCAGCAGCTTCCTATGGCGGCCGAGTTGATGAAAGACAAAAAAGAGGCTACGATCCTGATGTATTGCACCGGGGGCATTCGTTGCGAAAAGGCCTCGGCCTATATGCTCCACAAGGGCTTTAAGAATGTATTTCATCTCGAGGGGGGCATTATTAACTACGCCCGTGAGGTAAAAGAAAATCAACTCGACAATTTATTTATCGGAAAGAATTTTGTTTTCGATGAACGTCTCTCGGAACGTATTACCGACGATGTGATCGCCCAGTGTCACCAGTGCGGAGCCCCTGCAGATACGCATACCAATTGTGCCAACGAGGGATGCCACCTGCTCTTTATTCAATGTCAAAAATGTGCAGAAGCCATGAAAGGATGCTGTACGCCCGCTTGTAAGGAAACACTTTTGTTGCCAGAAGAGGAAAGAAAGAAGCTTCGTAAAGGAGTTGACAAAGGACAGCACATTTTCAATAAGTCGAGAAGCCGTTTGCCATTGTTGCAAAAAAAGGAATTCTCCCAAAAAGAATCCCTCTCAAAAGAAGCTCCTGCTACAGATGCATCTTAGAGAGTATCTTCCTGAAGGGCATCATACGTTGGAGAAAACCATAAAACAGCTGCATATTATCTAGCGGGGTAGTGTCTCTAATGCAGCGCTGACCCGGGCAAAAAGCTCGTCATTGGAAACAGGGGAGGGAACAAAGGTTTTGCCAATCACTTTTTCGTAAAGCGATATGTAGCGTTTAGAGATAGTGTCAACCCATTCATCGGTCATGGGGGGTACCACTTGCCCTTCCTTTCCCATAAAATTGTTGGCAATAAGCCACTCGCGCACAAATTCTTTACTTAGCTGCGGTTGTCTTTCTCCTTTTTGCTGCCGCTGCTCGAATCCATCTAAGAAAAAATATCTCGAGCTATCAGGCGTATGTACCTCGTCCATTAAATAGATCGTGTTGTCGATCTTGCCAAATTCATATTTAGTGTCAACCAGTATTAGTCCTTGTTGTCGGGCTATGGTCTTTCCTCGCTCAAACAAGCGAAGGGCATAATTAGTCAATTGCTGCCACTCCTCGGTGCTGGCCAGTCCTTGTGAAATAATTTCTGATTCGCTTATATCTTCATCATGTCCTTCGGCTGCTTTGGTGCTTGGAGTAATGATGGGTGTTTCGAAAGCGTCATTTTCTTTCAAGCCCTCAGGTAATGACACTCCGCAGAGTAGTCTTTTTCCGGACGAATAGGTTCTCCAAGCATGACCTGTCAAATGGCCTCTGACAACCATTTCGATCTTAAAGGGTTCGCAGCGTTTTCCGATTGAGGCGTTGGATGCAGGGCTCGAAACCAGCCAATTGGGGCAAATATCGCGGGTGGCTTCGAGCATATACGCCGCAATTTGATTCAGTACCTGTCCTTTAAACGGGATAGGGCGGGGTAGAATTACATCGAAAGCCGAAATGCGGTCAGAGGCGATCATCACCAGCCATTTTTCTCCGATGCTGTAGACATCTCTGACCTTACCGCTGTAGAAGCCTGTTTGACCTGGAAAAGCAAAGGGTGCCATGGCCCGAAAATAAGGGTTTGAGCCCGTTGAAAGCCTATCGTTTCTCGTTAAAAATTAAATTTTTACAGTAGCGATACATATTGTAATTTTCCATTCTATTCAAAACCAAAATTCCCAATTATGAGAAAAAGCTACCTTTATTTAGCTTCTTCGCTTACGGCCCTCCTTTTTGTGTTTTCCGCTTATTCTCAAACAGTTACATTAAAAGGAACTGTTCGTAACAGCGATTCAAAAGAGGCTGTGCCTGCCGTATCGGTTGCCGTTAAGGGAACCTCGCAGGGTACTTATACCAACGCTGACGGTGTATTCACAATCAGTGTATCGAAACTACCTGCCGTGCTTGTCTTTACCTCTGTTGGCTATGTGGATTCCGAGGTAACCGTATCTAATGCGGCTCAGACGATCGTGGTTGACTTCAAGGTTAATAACGCCTTGGGGCAGGAAGTAGTGGTGGCCGCCACCCGTACTCCCACGCGTTTGTTGGAGTCTCCTGTAACAGTAGAGCGCCTCAGTAACACGGCCCTACGCAACGTAGCCGCTCCCAACTTTTACGAGGCATTAGGTAACCTTAAAGGGGTCGATGTTCATACCGCTTCTCTTACATTCCGCACAGTAACTACTCGCGGATTCGTAAGTAGTGGTAACACGCGTTTAAACCAATTGATGGATGGAATGGATAACCAGGCACCCGGTCTGAACTTTGCCGTTGGTAGCATGGTAGGCCCCTCTGATCTGGATGTAGAAAGCGTAGAGGTTCTCTCAGGAGCTTCCTCGGCACTCTATGGTTCGGGTGGTATGAACGGTACCGTTCTTATCAATACTAAAAATCCTTTCAAATACCAGGGTCTTAGCTACAATATCAAGCAGGGTATGATGCACGTTGACCAAAAGCAACGTACAGCATCTCCTTTCTATGACTGGTCTTTCCGTTGGGCCAAAGCCTACAATAATAAGTTGGCCATTAAATTGGCGGCCTCTATGGTAAAAGGTTCTGATTGGGAAGCCGAAGATTATCGCAACAAAACTCAGATCGGTATTTTGAGTGCAGTAGCTCCCGGTAACCGCACTAGCGATCCTGGGTTTAATGGTATCAATACCTATGGTGACGAGACCGCTGCCGACATGAATGCCTTCTCTTTATTTGTACAGCAGTCTACTCGCAGTGGTATATTAGCCGCAACGGGTGGCGCCCTCGATGTGGTCGCTGCCGCCAACAATTACTTTACGGCCATCGGTAATCCCATGTTTCCTTCCAATGCTCAGATAGGTGGATTCCTGGGGCTGTTCCCTGCTGCATTGCAGCCTACCATTCAGAATATGATGCCCTTTTATATTGGGCTTCGTAATAACTATTTTAACAGAGCCACTGTTAGCCGTACAGGTTATGAGGAGCAACAACTGGTTGACTACGGAACCCTCAATGTGCGTGTGAATGGTGGTATTCACTATAAGTTTACTGATAACCTCGAGTTGTCTTTCAACAGCTACATTGGTTTTGGTACTACCGTATACACTGGTGCTGATCGTTATTCGCTGCGTAACCTGAGCATGGGTCAACACAAGTTGGAACTGCGTCACAAGAACTGGTTTATTCGCGCGTATACTACGCAAGAAAATGCCGGAGAGTCCTACAATGCATCGGCTGTCGGTGCTTTCTTGAACGAGACTGCTCGTCCCAGTTCGCAGTGGTTCCCTACCTATATAGGAACTTTCGCTGAGGGTAAGCGTTTGAACCAGGGCCTGGCTAGCGATTTCCAATTGCATCAAGCGGCGCGCGCTTCTGCCGATGCTACTCGGTTGGTGCCTGGAACAAAGGCTTTTGCCGATGCTATGAACCAGATCAAGAGAACTCCCATCAGCAAAGGAGGAGCCCTCTTCTTAGACAAGACCGATCTGTGGAGCGCCGAAACGCAGTTCAATATTTCTGATATGGCTGGCTTCTCCGACAAGGTAGAAATGATGGTCGGTACCAACTGGAAGCATTTTGTTTTGAACTCTCAAGGTACCCTCTTCGCCGATACGGCTCAGTTGATTCGCATCAACGAGTATGGCGGATATATGCAGCTTAAGAAAAAATTCTTTGATGATGGTTTGACTCTTTCTGCCTCTGGTCGCTACGATAAACAAACTAATTTCAAAGGTCGTTTTACTCCCCGTTTGTCTGCTGTAATTAAAGTAGCCAAGGAGAACTTCTTACGTCTTTCTTACCAGACTTCTTATCGTTTTCCCACCAACCAAAACCAGTACATCAGTTTAGTGACCGGTTCGGGTGTGCTGATGGGATGTCTGCCTCAGTTCCAGGATTATTACAAGCTCAATTCAACGCGTCCTGGCTATACTGCCGCCAGTGTACTGGCCTACCGCTCCGGATCGTTGGGAGACTCTTCTCGTTTGGTTAGAGCCAGATATCAAGAGGTAAAGCCTGAGACTGTTAAATCATACGAACTGGGATACAAGGGTGTTATTGCTAAGAAATTATTGATCGATGGTTATGTGTATTATAGCCGCTACCAAGATTTCTTGGTGGGTGTCGCTCTGGTACAATCACGTACCGGCGCTAACTCTGATCTGTATTCCCCCTTTAGCAGCACTAACCTTTCTTACGTACAGAACTCTGCCGATGTAGTGACTACTACTGGCTGGGGTGTTGGATTCGAATACCAGTGGATTAAGCGCTATGTTCTTTACGGAAACGTCTTCTCTGACAGACTTAGCGACGTTGATCCTAATGTAGTGACTTACTTTAATGCGCCCCGCTACCGCACCAACATTGGTCTTCGTAACGACAATGTATATAAGAATGTTGGATTTAACGTTGTGTACAAGTGGCAAGATCGTAACTACTACGAGGGTACTTTCGTAACTGGTACACTACCTGCTTTTGGCTGGTGGGATGCGCAGGTTACCTATCGTCCTGCCAAGAATCCCAAGAGTACTTTCCGTGTTGGAGGTACCAATATTGCCAACAATTACCAGCGCACTGGTTTCGGAAGTCCTTCTGTGGGCGGTCTATACTACGTGAGCTACGGATACAATCTGTTCTAATTGTGCCGGCCTAGCCAGGCTAGCCGCAACATACTGGGTAATAAGTATAAGGTCCCGCCAGCTGGCGGGACCTTTCTTTTGAGGCCCTTTGAATATTATGTATTGCCTTTAATAAGCGAAAGCGTAATGCTCGTTGGCATGGTGCGTTCTGTAGCGGGGCAAGTCGTCGCTGCTACTCTTTCGCTTATTTTAGGGGGCAGTTTCTTTCGCCGATCTTAAATCCGTTGTGATAGATTTCAAGACGATAGGTTCCCTTATTATATTGACCGGCTCTAATGGGAAATTCAACTTTTTGTCTTGTGCCTTTTTCGTAGTTGACCGGAATTAGTGCGGTGTAGGGCTTATCTCCTTCTTCGCGAGTAGGCAGCACAAATCCTTTTTCGGTTATTACCTTGCCGGCAGGGTCAGTTACGATCAGATACATATCTGCAGGTCCTGAAGGTGCAATCCGGTTTTCGACATCAAATCTTACCAGTAGCTTATCTACTCGCTTGGAATTGGCCGTAATTTTTTCCTTTCCGCTGGGCCTTACGTCTATCGAAGAGATTTGAATGGAAGAGGCCGAGAAGGTAGAGCCGATCTCTACCGTCTTGGCAAGGGCTGCATTTTGAGCCGCACTTTTAGAGAGATCTTGTTCTAGTCCTTGTTTCTCTCCTTGCAATGTCATATTTGCGTCGTTGAGTGCTATATTTTCTTGTTTTAGCAGGGCAATCTGGTTTTCTAGAGCTGCAATCTTTCCGTTTAGATCACTAACCATCCCGCGAGCTTGCGTTAAAGACGCCCGGGTCGCGTTGCGATCATTGAGTATTTTTTTAATAGCTGCTTTTTGTGAGTCAATGTCTCGCTGCTGCTGTGCCACCTGATTTGTAAGGGTACTGTTGCTATTGGTAACGGAATCGAGTCGAACTACAGCTTGTTCAAATTCTTTTTGAATAGCGGCCTTGTCTGCATCGAGGTTCTCTATCTGAACCGCCTGCAGCTCGATTGTATCACGGCTTTGGTCCTTATCCCACAGCAGGTAGGCCCAGGTGCCTACTAGTGCAATCACTAAAACGATAATGATGTTGTTCTTTTTTTTTAGGGCATCCGATAGCTGATTGTCACCGGGTCGGCCCGATACGGGTTCATGCATAAAAAATAGTTTAGAAGTAAAAAAGAGGAGAGAAGGTATCTGCAAATTAGTAAATGCACTGTAGCGGAGTGTGAAATTAATCTTAAATTAAGCCCTGTTCTTCGTCAATGAATTACTGATCTAGTTTTGAATCGTTGTATATTAGTGTTTTATGAGTGCTGCAGCTATTATAGCCGACTGGAAAAAGGGAAAGTACAAGCCCATTTATTGGATCGAGGGCGAGGAGGACTATTATATAGACCAGGTGTTGAATTACGCAGAACAACGTTTACTGTCCGAATCGGAGGCTTCTTTTAATCTAAGTATATTTTATGGGCGCGATGCGTCTTGGCCCGACGTGATCAATGCTTGTAAACGGTATCCCATGTTCGCAGAACGGCAGGTGGTGCTAATTAAAGAGGCGCAACATATGCGTGACATCGAAAAGCTAGAGTCGTATCTGGAACAGCCGCTTGACTCCACTGTTTTGGTTATCGGCTACAAAGAAA
>CANGYW010000075.1 GCA_947458335.1 Chitinophagaceae bacterium
ACCCTGTCTAGTAATTCATCATACCGGCTCTCTTCGTTGAATCGTTTTGTATACCTAGGCATCGAAAGGTCGGGTAGCGATAAAAAGGCAGCTGCCTCTTTTCTAAACTGTTCGCGAGAAATATAGATGGTATCGAATGGGATGGTATCGGTGCCTCGGTAGTCGTAACGCGTAATAGAATAAAGTGATGTATCGACATGCGCCACTTGTGCCTCAATGAGAGAAGGAATCGAAATAAAACTTTGGGAGGGGGCTTTGCTATTTTTACAAGCCATCAGAACAGCAAGCAGCGATCCCCCGGCAATCAGCCATTTTTTCATACTGTAAAATTAGGAGAAACGAGGGTAGGCGTTCTATTTGCCTAGGCGAACCCCCAGCTTAATGCCAAAATCGTAGAGGTGTTCTTGCACGGGATACCCCTTCTTGAAGCTCGATAAAGCCTGGTAACGTAGTTGTGGCCCTAGCTGAAAATCTGTTTTGCCTAGCTGAAAACGGGCATAGGTTTCGAATCCAACGTTGAGGTTCCATTTGTTGATCAGGTAGGGCACTTCGGCGTAATTCTGATAGTCGACAGAGATCACATACGAGCGATTACCCACTACGTAAGTGGGTTGAACGGTTGCACTGATACCCCAGTGGGTTTGTTTTTTGCCCAGTACCCGCCATTGTAGACCAATGGGGAGCGATACAGAGTAGTAGTAATTACGAAGCCAGCTAGCCGTGGAGCGGAATCCACTACTTCGAAAGCTGGTAAGGGTACTGACCGTACTGGCGCCACCCCACGAATTCATTAGCGCAATAGTAGCTACCTCCGAGGGGTAGTTGTAAGCGGCAATATCATACTTGCTTACGTTAAACTGCAAGCCAGTTACCCAATCTACTTTTTTGCTGATGGGGTAAGTGCCGAGTATTCCCAGTTGCATACCAATATCGGGGCGATGTCGAATTACACTGGCTAAATCGGTAGAGTTGGCCATGGCCGCAGAGGTTGTGTTCATTCGGGCCTGTGCAATAAATTTCTGATCTTCTTTTAAGGAACGGTAACTAATGGTGGGTGTAAAATGTAGCTGCCATCTAAAGCGGGGTTGATGAAGTTGTCGCTGGTAGCTGTTGACCACGCTTTCGATATCGAGGGGATAGCGCTCTTCGATATCAGTTTGTGTTTCTTTAGTATCCAGTTTTATTGAAGGATCTGTCGTATTTGCCGGGTTAACTAAAGTAGCCTCTGTATCAGTCGCAGCAGTAGGGTTCAACTCAGCAGCAATAGTAGCCGTATCTGGCGCTTCTACAGGGCTAACAACCACTTTCTTTTCAATAGTATTTGTAACAGGGTTGCTCGTTACTGAAGCAATCGATACAGGTCCTAGCAGAGCTGGCATGCTTGTTTTATACATGCCGAGTGCAGGTGTACTCTTTCTTTGTACCGCTGTTGCAGGTATACTCTTTTTAGATGTGGATGGTACGGAGGTACTGATGGTCTGTACCGCTGTTGCAAGAGGTGCTTTGTTCTCTAAAGGTTCGGGGGTTGATAACCTTGCTCCTTCCAATTTGCTTCTGCCCAGCTGCTCTACCACAAGCCACCCGCTTGCTGTAAGTAGAGGGAGTAATACCAACAAAGCGATAATACGGCGACGGCCATGCAGTCGCGTGTGGATACGGGTCCACACCCGCTCGGAGGGATACAAACGATGTGTATCTGCATTTTGTTTTAAAAAATGCTCGAAGTCATTATGGTCAAACTGCCCATCCATCTCTTTCACAGTCCCTTGCCGCGCAAGGTTGGTTTAATGTGGAGCCACGGCGGCTAGCCAACCGGACTCCTGTTTTGGTTGCAAAATCTTTTTTTGTATCAACATCTCTTCGAGCATTGCTTTAGCCCTTGTAAACTGGCTGCGGCTGGTGCTCTCCTCAATATCCAATAACTGCGCGATCTCGCGGTGGCTGTATCCTTCGATCGCAAATAAGTTCAAAACGGTCCGGTAGCCTGTGGGCAGCAGCCGAATGCACTCTACGATCTGCTTGACCTGCACTAGGGCCGGAATATTATCTTCTTTCAATGCTACCGAGTGCGCATGGATCAGATCGACACTTTCGTTGAACTTTTTATTTTTCTTAAGGATGTTGATACAAGTATGTACCATAATCTTTCTGATCCATCCTTCGAAAGAGCCGCGATGCTCGAAGCGAGCCAACTGCGTAAACACTTTAATAAATCCTTCTTGTAACATGTCTTCGGCATCTTCGCGATTGTGGGCGTAACGATAACAAACAGCTAGCATTTTAGGACTGTACTGAACGTACAATTCCCGCTGCGCGGCCGCTTGATTTTTGATACAACCCTTAATGATGGCTTCTTCTGTCATGGAACAGGAGTTACCACTAATTTAAGACAATTTTATAGGGAGATTGCTGCAGCCGCTGTTAAAAATTTTGGCGGATGGTCATAAAAAGATTGCGTCCGGGTGCCGAAAAACCGGAAGCGAAATAGCGGTAGTTGCGGTCTAATAGGTTCTCGAGTCCGACCTGCAGCGTAAAGCCTTTACGAAGGCGGTATTCGGTTCTGATATTGAGGGTGTACCACGAGGGCATTCCATCGGGAGTGGCGTATTGTCCGTTATCTTCTCCGTCGGGGTTAAAGTCGGAGATTCGTTTGGTGCCGTTGAACAGAACAAAGAATTCGCAGCTGAGGTCTTTTTGCTGGTAAAGAAGGCCCGAGCGGCCAAAGGTGGGCGGTATGTGATCGAGCGGCTTTAAGGTCTTGTCTGGATTGATAAATCGCCCGTAAGTAGTAGTGATGGTATTTTCCCAGCGGAGTCCCTTGGCTAGTGCAATATCGATGCGGTAATTAAGGCCTCGTACAAAGGCTCTGCGGGTATTTTGGTTGGCGATGACCCGGGCCATGATCCCGTTGAATAAAACTGAGTCCTGTCCGTTGAGGCGAAAAGGGGCCAGTGAAATGGCATTGCGAAACAGCGTGTAAAATCCGCCGAGCTCCATACTAATTTTTTCGTTGCGGTATTGAAAGTTGATATCGGCGGTATAGGTCTGCTCGGCCCTCAGCTCGGGATTGGGTACGATCAGTCGGCGGGCAGAGCTGCTTGATTCAAAAATGCGGGCAGCATCATCGATATTAGGCGCCCGAAAGGCCGAAGCCAGGTTGGCAGCGATGCGAATTTTGGTAGAGCGTAGATGAACCAAGCCCAGGTTACCTGTTAGCGCTTGTTGTTGCTGGTCGATAGAAGAGAATGGAAAATTAAAAAAACTATTGTTGAGCAAGGTTGAGTGCAATTTCACGTACTGTAGTCTCAAACCATCGTTAACGATCCATTTTCCATTACTACTTTTATACAAATGCTGTCCGTAAATACCAGCGAAAAACATCCGGTTGCGTCCGTCTGGGTATCGTGTGTTGATTGCACTAATGGCTCCGGTAAGAAGATTGGTTCGATCTGCTACCGAGCGAACGTTGTTAAGCTGGCCATCGGCGCCAAGGGTTAGTTCGTGACGACCCCATTTTTCTCTGGCATCGAGCGTAAAGCCCACTATGTTGACAGCCTCGCGCCGACTGTCGAATTGAGTATAGGCCAGATACTCGCGTTGGTAGCGGCTTTCTTTAATATGCTGATAATGGAGATTAAACCGAAGTTCGTCGGCGAGGGTACTATTTTTTTTATTCCACTCATAAGCGGCCAGCCAGCGAGTCTGTGGTCCGTAATACCACTCGGCCCAGCGAAGCGTGTTGCCAATGCCCGGAAATGTCTTTCGGTCTTGCAAGCGGTCGTACCGCGGAATGTTAGACGAATTAGAATGTTGTAGGTTGAGCAAATGGGTTTGGTTAGAGTGAGGCTTAAAAAGCAGCTTTCCCATAAGGTCCCACTGTTTAAAGCCCGAGAATTTCTGAATTCGGTCGTCTAGGTTGGTAACAAGTTGATCTACGCCATTGATGGTTTCGATATACTGGGTTCGTCTTCCGAAATCGGGGTATTTTTTCGGATAGCGATCGCCCATGCGCATATCCCCAAAGTCACTGATAGTTACCGATTGCAGCCATCCCCATTTTTTTCCACCAATCTGTTGACTGCTATGTATGGTGCGCTCCTTATTAGCCGTGCTATAACGCGTTACCAATTGAGATGTAAAAAGAGGTTTAGTGCCTTGTGATAGTTGCGGATTTCGGGTGCGCATATGTACCACCCCTCCTAATGCGTCACTTCCGTAAAGTGTAGAGCCAGGACCGTACAATACTTCTACGCGATCTAGCATAAACTGATCGATGGTAATTACATTTTGTAAGTGTCCCGAGCGGTAAATAGCATTATTGAGTCGAATGCCGTCTACGACCAGTAGCACCCTGCTGGCCTCGAATCCTCTAATAACGGGGCTGCTTCCGCCTTGCTGACTTTTTTGAACAAATAATTGCCCCGTGTTGATGAGTAGATCGCCCATGTTCTGTGCATTCGTGCGGGCAATCGTTTTGGCAGTAATCACATCGATCGGCTGCGCCAGATTCTTTTTCTTTTCGGCAAATTTTGAGGTGTAAACGACAGCCTCTTCTAGCTCTTTTTGATCCAAGCTATCGGATTGCGCAGCCGCGGCTAACCAAAGAACCAGTGAACAGACGGCTAGGTAAATTCTTTTTTTTGCTATCATGGTCAACTCATCGAAGAGTACCCTAGGATTTACGGGGTTTAACTAGGCTGTCGGCCGGATAGCGCTGCTTCATTGTATCCATTACCGATTGCGCCCATTGTGTAATGGCAATGCGCTCTGCCTTAGTAAGTCTTGCCTCGGTATGGGTCCAGGTGTAAGAGGGTAGCGGCATTTCCTCTTCTTTGACCATCTCGATGGTCTCTTCCATTTTGTGATATTGGTAGCGAAGCGAGCGATGAGTGTACTCATCGAAATTCAGATGCTTCTTTCCATCTCTAATGTGCTCGTCTAGCCACCAGGCTATAGGTTGTATGGATGCGTACCAAGGGTAGCGCGAGTTGTTGCTATGGCAATCCATGCAAGCCTTTTGTAAAATCCTATTGACCGAATCGGGAATCGGGTAGCGACTGGACAATTGTTGATCGGAAGTAATGGGTAATTGATTTTTTTCGGGGCGGATAAACTGGATCACTACCAGTGAGGCCAGCAGGCCAAGTCCTATTTTTTTAAAAATTGACATACATGTAGTTTAATCAATTAAGATACTGCCGGTCATTTCGGCCGGAATGGGTAGGTTCATATGATGTAATAGGGTGGGAGCCACATCTCCCAGTTTGCCCGCTCGCACCGACGAAGGGGCATTGTTACCAATGATAAATAAGGGGACGGGATTGAGTGTGTGCGCTGTATTGGGGCTACCGTCTTCGTTGACTAGAAAATCCGCATTACCATGATCACTGGTTAGAAAAATTGTATATCCGCTTTCGAGGGCGGCGGGAATTAAGCGTGCTACACAGCGATCAACAGTTTCTGCTGCTTCTATGACCGCTTTCCAAATACCGGTATGACCAACCATGTCGGTATTAGCGTAATTGAGACAGATAAAGTCGGCCTCGGCTTTTTGGATCTCGGGTAAGATGGCCTCAGTGACCTCTTGGGCACTCATGGAGGGCTGCAGATCATACGTGGCTACCTTTGGAGAGGGGATCATAATTCTTTTTTCTCCTGTAAAGGGCTGTTCTCTACCTCCACTAAAGAAAAAACTTACGTGTGGGTATTTCTCTGTCTCGGCTATTCGAATTTGGGAGAGACCGGCTGCAGCGATCACTTCGCCGAGCGTATTATTCAAATTATCGGTTTCAAAGATCACGTTTACGTTCCGGTAGGTTTTGTCGTATTCGGTAAGCGTGGTGTAATGCAATGAAAGTTTTGCCATCTCGAACGCGGGCATGTCGGTCTGTGTAAGCACTTGCGTGATCTCTCGGCAGCGGTCGGTTCTAAAATTAAAACAGATTACTGCATCTCCTTCATGAATGGTAGCGATGGGTTGTTGTGCTTCGTTTACCATAACCGTGGGTACTATAAATTCGTCGGTAATCCCACGGCTATACGAGTCGGCCACTGCTTCAAGAGCATTGGTCGCATAGTTGCCCTTTCCGTGCACCAACGCATCGTACGCTAGTTTGATACGCTCCCAGCGGTTGTCGCGGTCCATGGCAAAGTAGCGGCCACACACGGTGGCAATAGTGCCCACCTGTGTTTTTAAATATTGATGTAACTCTTGTAAAAAGCCCAGCCCACTTTTGGGATCGCAGTCGCGTCCATCGGTAAAGGCGTGCACAAATACTTTCTTTAATCCTTTTTGGGCGCAGCAGGCCACCAGTGCTTTTAAGTGATCGATATGCGAGTGAACACCTCCGTTACTAACTAATCCCATCAAGTGTAGGGCTTTTTTGTTCGCCACTGCGTACTCGATACTTTGAAGTAATACCGGATTCAAAAAAATGGATTGGTCGGCAATGGCCCGGTTGATGCGTTGCAATTCTTGATACACTACTCTTCCCGCGCCGAGATTGAGATGCCCTACCTCGGAGTTACCCATTTGTCCGTCGGGTAGTCCAACCGCCTCGCCACAGGTCACCAGCGTTGAATGGGGATAGTGCGCATAGAGGGAATCGACAAAGGGGGTATTGGCCGCGGCAATAGCATCGGCAGCAGGTATTCGACCTAATCCCCACCCATCCATTATGACCAACATGGTTTTTTTCATAGAGAGATGCTAATCATCAAAGGTACACCCAAAAATGCTGTAATTTAGTAACCATGAAAATTCATACGCTCGCATTACGCGTTCTGTTGCCTTTTCTTTTTATCGTAGCGGTGGCTGCTATAGGTCAAGACACACTCGAATCGGTAATTGGGGCACTCAAAAACGGAAATGCTTCTCAGCTGGCAGCCCGTTTCGAAAAAGAACTGACACTTACGCTGCCAGATCAGTCATCGCAGTTAAGTAAAGCACAGGCGCAAGCGGCGATCACCAAATTTTTTTCAAACTATCCAGTTACAGGGTTTGAGTTAAAGCATCGCGGCAATGCACCCGGCGGCGCCTTTGCCATTGGGACTCTTCTGACCGAAAAGGGACAATTTCGTGTCAATGTTTTTATGTCGCCTGGGGGTCCTAAGGGGGGTGTGCGGGAACTTCGCATTCAAACCATGGATTAAGCACTAATTTTACGTAATGGATCCTGACTTATTTTTACGCTTTGCGCAGCAAGCTTTCGAAGAGGATCTGGGAGATGGCGATCACTCCACACTATCTTGTATTGCTGCAACAGCCAGAGGTAAAGCTGTCTTGAAAGTAAAGCAGTCTGCCGTAATTGCGGGGATAGAGGTTGCTAAAAGGATCTTTTTACTGAAAGATCCCGATGCTCGGTTTACCGCTTATGTTAAAGATGGAGACCGGGTACAGTCCGGCGATATCGCTTTCGAAGTGGAATCTTTTGCGGCAGTGATATTACAGTGCGAGCGAATCGTACTCAACTGTATGCAACGAATGAGCGGGATCGCTACCCTAACCCGCGAGTATGTAACCCTGTTGCAGGGTGCTGATACCCGCCTGCTTGATACCCGAAAGACCACGCCCAATTTCAGATTGCTCGAAAAAGAGGCGGTGCGTATTGGCGGGGCGCTCAACCATCGCTTTGGCCTTTACGATATGATTATGCTAAAAGACAATCATATCGATTTTTGTGGCAGTATCGTCACCGCTATTGACAGGGCCTGGCGCTATGTACAAGAAAAAAAACCTTCGCTCTCTATAGAGGTAGAGACGCGCTCAATGCAAGAAGTAGCCGACGTCGTTCGACACGGCCCTCAAAAAGTAAAACGGATCATGCTCGATAATTTTTCTCCACAGCAATTGACGGAGGCTTTGTCTTACATCAATAGCCATGCCCCTTCGGGTACTTTTGAGACCGAAGCCAGCGGAGGAATCACCAAAGAGAATATCCGAGAGTATGCCAATACGGGGGTCGATTTTATTAGTGTAGGAGCGCTCATTCACCAAGCCCAAAGTATCGATCTGAGTTTAAAGGCTTCGTTATTCAATCATCCTATCTAGTATGTCAAAAAAGAATAAAGCCGACACCCGCGGATTTGTCTATAGCACCGACCCGAATTTTTCGTACCAGCCCGAGTCGGAGGTACCGGTAGAGACGCTTTCGCCGAATAAGCAACGGCTACGCATTTTGCTAGACACTAAACAACGGGCGGGCAAAGCCGTGACATTGGTGACGGGTTTTATTGGTAAAACCGAAGATCTAGAATACTTAGGAAAGCAACTGCGCAATTATTGCGGCACCGGAGGTTCCGTAAAGGATGGAGAATTGATTGTGCAGGGAGACCAACGTCCGAAAGTAAAACAGTACCTGCAAAAGCAGGGATATGGTGTTTACTGACCTTGTGCCAGACTATATGCCTTTTGATCGCCCCATTGATGCAGTAATTCTACCGAACAGACTTTAACTAGTTGGCTAACGCGATCGTACAGCGCAATAATATCAGATTGTTGCAGCGATCTTCCGTCTATGCTTTCAAATCGAACCCTGTATTGGTTAACCAGATTAGTATATACCGATCCCGTAGGCCATACTTGTGTGCCTCGATTACTGATGATGATTAGTTTAAATAGATCACCGGTTGCTTTTTGACAAAGCGCTGCCAGTTCTAAAGGTTGTTGATTGCTCTGTACAAAAAGATCGGCACCTACG
>CANGYW010000076.1 GCA_947458335.1 Chitinophagaceae bacterium
CCTTAGCGGCAAAGAAATCTAAAAAAGCCTTGCGTATGTCGAACGAGGTCATCATGGGGGGTAAATGCTATATTTGTCGCTGTCGCAATGCTGGCAAAGGTAAGGCAATTTAAACGCAGCTACGCTTTGGGATGAAGAAGGTAAAGTACTTTTATAACACCAACACGCTTCGCTATGAGCGACTGGAAACCCCTTTGCGGGTTAAGCTGTTGCGCGTGTTCGGTTTTGTGGCCTCAGCGCTGGTAACGGCTGCGCTGATCGCCTACCTGGCCTTTCAGTTTATCGGGTCTCCCAAAGAGAAAATATTGGAACTTCAAAATCGTGAGATGCGCCAAGATTTTCTATTGCTTGCCGAACAAGTGCAGCGTATGGAACGACAAATGAAGGAGCTCGAAAAAAGGGACAACGAAGTATACCGTGCCATTTTTGAAGCAACGCCTATACCCGACAGTGCCCGTGCCCAAGAGCTGGCCACGCAATTAGAGATTGACAAAGTAGAGAAACTGGGAAGCCGCGAATTGGTAGCCTCCATTACCCAGACCGTCAATAATGTGCTGACCCGAATGCAAGCCCAACAATCCTCTTACCAAGAAGTCGCACAACTGATCAAAGACAAAGAGAAGCTACTGGCACACACCCCAGCTATTCAACCGGTAAGCAATAAAAATCTGAATCGGATCGCCTCCGGATTTGGCTATCGTATTGATCCCATCTATAAGACTACCAAGCTGCATGCCGGACTCGATTTTACAGCTCCACAAGGGACTCCCATCTATGCCACGGCTAATGGACGGGTAGAGACGGCCGGTAATACAGGAGACGGCTACGGGCGTCATGTAATCATTAATCATGGCTATGGCTACAAAACGCTCTATGCTCATATGGCCAGGGTCAAAGCAAGGGCTGGGCAAACCGTAAAGCGAGGCGAGGTAATTGGATGGGTGGGCAGCACAGGTAAGTCAACAGGGCCTCATTGCCACTACGAGGTTATCAAAAATGGAAGACCTATTGATCCGATCTATTTCTTCTATAACGATCTGACCCCAGCTCAATTTGATCGGATACTCAAACAAGCCGCAGCCTCTAACCAAAGTTTAGACTAAGAATGGCCTAGTTTTCCACAGCACTTCTAATCCGGCGCAAGGGAGAGGTCCTTTGTTATCTTTACAGTAGCCTATGGCCAAAAAACCACTTACCCAGATACAGCTGGACTTTGATACGCCACCCCCGGTAATCGTAACCAACTCCATTAGTGTGGAGCCTGCCGAGCCGACACGAAACGATCTACCCACTACCCATGCGGCTGTAACAGTGAGTGAGTCTACCCCATTGGCTACCGAAGTGCCGACGAAGTTGGATGTTGCCAACAAGGCCACCGAACCGGATGTGATGATGGGGGCTGCTGTAAGTACAGAAGAACCACTAGTAGGTATCAGAAGAATCAAACTAAAAGAAAATCCAGCGGCCATCCCCGGAAAAAGAGGTAGACGTTCGCTCAAGGAAATTGCCAGCAGAGTCGATCTAATCGAGATTCCCGAAGACGAAGAGCTCTTTAAAAAGCAGTATTACTCCATTGGAGAAGTAGCCACAATGTTTCGGGAGAAACAATCCTTAATCCGCTATTGGGAGACTGAATTTGATATTCTTCAACCCCGTAAGAACAGAAAAGGAGATCGCTACTTTAGACCAGTCGATATTAAAAACCTGGTCCTGATCTATGACCTGCTGCGCAGAAGAAAGTTTACCATCGACGGGGCCCGTGATTATCTCAAGAAAAATAAAAAAGCAGAAGATCGCTTCGCACTGATTCAATCGCTGCAACAAATTCGTAATTTTTTAGTGGAGCTTCGCTCTAATTTATAGCTGAACTATGTATCGCAAACAAATGCTCGGCATTATATTTTGCCTGCTATCGGTAGCAGCCCTTGCGCAGACACCGTACGAAACGCTACAAGAAAGACCCAACGAAAAAACATTCAAAGGCTGGTTGACCCGCACTGTACTGGAGCAAGAGAGCAGTTTTACCTGGATGCAGGAAAATTACAAGGCCTATCAGCCTCATGCAGCCGGACTACAAACGTTGCGCCAATATAAAGACTCTGTGCGCTTTTTAGTTTTTATGGGGACCTGGTGCGAAGACTCTCATTTTATTATTCCCCGCTTCTTCGCAATGGCCGATGCGGCAGGACTTTCAGCCGATCGTATTTCACTGACAGGGGTAGATCGAAATAAGACTACCTGGGGGCAACTAAGCGCCACGCTGCAAGTCGACCTGGTGCCCACCATTATTATCTACCGCCAAGGCAAAGAACTGGGACGTGTAGTAGAATACGGTCGCTACGGTCAGTTTGACCGCGAGATCGGAGAGATTATTCAAAAAGGATTTCAGCAGTAAGCTTGTTTTCAGCTAGGCTAGTCTGGGAGTCCGTCCATCGACAGGCCACTCCAATTCCATCTCATGCACCAGAGACAGTACTTGTATATTGATCTTTTCTCGTAAACTATTAAATGCGTCTAGGGGAAGAGGCGCTGTGTAATAGTCTGCGTCAATAAATACCGATCCGGAACGAATATCAGACAGCAACACCGAGGACTGCTCAATAAGAGGATCTTGCAACAGAGATCTAATCGCGCTCACTAACGCTTCGAGCTGTGCCGGCGTAGCTTTGGCTGATAATTCTAACTTAATGTCGGCTCTTCGTTGAGAACGCAGCGAAAGATTATCGAGTATACTATCAACCATCTGCTTATTGGGTACCGTTACAAAGGTCTTTTGCTCGGTACGAATACGCGTACTGCGAAGTCCGATCTTCTCAACCGTTCCGGTAATGGCATGAACTTTTACCAGGTCTCCGGTAATAAAGGGCTTGTCGAAAAAAATAATAAACGAGGCGATGAGATTTTCGAGACTCTCCCGCAGTGCCAACGCAATGGCCGCGCCCACAATACTCAATCCGGTAACTAAACTTCCAATATCAAATCCAAACACAAAACTGAGTACCAGCAATACCGCATTGATGACCAGAATGACCTTAAAGAAGTCTTTAAAAAAAACAATCAGCTGGTTATCGGAAAGGTCGGGAGTTTTGCTGGCGCGTCTCTCTAATAAAATAGCGGCAAAATCTATGCCCCGTAATAATAAAGAGGTGAGTGTGGCAATAAGCAATAGTTTGCCGATTGCATGTGCAATATCGCGGGCCTCAAACCGATAGATCTCTACATTGAGAGCCGATGGAAATTGAAGTCGGTACAACGCAATGATCAACACTACGACCACCACAAATCGCTGAAGGGGTGTAATGACCAGTGCATCGAATTGAGAGCGCTCTACCTTTGTCAATACGCTGCCTAACCAGCGAAAAAGCCATCCGGCTAATAACGATGAGAGATATCGACGAAACAACCAGACCAGTAAAATAACAACGCCTACAATCGTATAGGCTTGGATGGTATTTTCTCCCCACTGCTGCTGCCAGAAACTACCCATATACTAGACGTTTTGCCGGTTTGTGATCAATTTGTGTTGCTGGTCGGTATAAAAACGCAATGAAAGTTCGCTACCCTCTAGCACCGCGTAACTAAAGTATCGAATCCAATCGCCCAAATTGATGTAGCGAACCGAGGCGGGAGACGACAACAATTCCCAGTCAATTGGCAAATGACGATGACCGAAAATAAAATAATCGACAGGATCCTTTTTTAGCTGCTCCCTACAATAGGTAATGAGCCACTCCTGATCCGGACCTCGAAAAACTTCTTCTGCTGCACCGGTCTTGGCCCTACTCTGCCGGCTAAAGTACTCGGCGATCCCCATGCCAACGACCGGCGGTAACCAGCCAAACAAGAGCTGGCAAAAGGGATTTCGAAAGATTTGCTTTAAGCGTTTATACCCCTCATCGCCTGGACCCAACCCATCGCCATGTCCAATATGTAATCGATATCCGTTTCGCTCGATGGTGATGGGATCGTAATACATTTTAATACCCAACTCTTGTTGAAAATAATCCTTCATCCACATGTCGTGATTGCCAGTAAAAAAATGTAGGATTATTCCTGCATCGCTACAAGCGGCAAGTTTCCCTAATAAACGAATATGCCCCTTGGGAACAACCTTTTTGTACTCGTACCAGAAATCGAACAGATCGCCCATAAGAAAAATCTCGGCAGCATCTTGTAAAGCCTGGTCTAAAAAACGGCAGATGAGTTTTTCTCGTTGCAAGCTAAGCTGGGCAGTAGGAGCCCCTAAATGAAAATCAGAGAGAAAATAAATTTTATTTCCCGGAGGATTGGGGCGATCAACAGCAGTCATAGTATAAATGTAAGAAAGCAGTCCGATATCAAGACTCCACCAAAAACAAATACACTTCTTTGGGCCCGTGTACGCCTACCACCAATGTCTTCTCAATATCGGCGGTACGACTCGGACCTGTAGCTAACGTAAGTAACGATGGAAACTGAGTACCATGCTTTTCGCGGGCAGCCACCAGTGCATCCTTGATGTCATCGACCAATTGATCGACAAAGGCAATACAAATATGAATAGGTGCATAGACGCTGGCCGTGCGACCTTGTTGCTGAACACTACTCAATACGATCGATCCGGTACGCGCTACCAGGTACTCACATCCAGTAACCGATACTTGACACCCAGCTAAGTCAGTAGTGGTAAGACGCTCCGACAAGGGTTCAACCAGCATATCAATAAGTTTTTGCTCGGCACAAAAGATGGGTGACCAATCTTGTTTACGCACTAAACTTGCAAATTGAAAAGCCAGCTCTTGCCGATTGATGCAATAGATAAACTTGCCTTGTAATTGGGTGAATTGTTCCGCAAACTGAATTTCACGCTCTTGAGAGAGTGAAGGATAGACCGCCTGATTTTTCTCACTCTGCGGAAAAGGCATGGGCGTGGTGAGAGCCAACGCCTCGCGAATGCGTTTGAGCATATTTTCCTTGGCAGGTGATACGTTCATAGAGATCTATTAATAAGGGGGAGCCTCGTTAGCAGATTCCGTTTCGTCTGAAAAGGCAGGAGGTAACACAGCAGGCCCTCCGGCAGGCGCAGACAACTCTTCTTTTACTACTGCTGGCTGTTCGGCGGCCGGTGTTGACGGTTGAGCTGTTGCAGTTGGTGCAGTAGCATGATCGGCTAACGGCTTTTTCTCTTCGAACGGGCGCCTTCCGATCAGGGCTTCTACATCACTTTGAAAAAGAACTTCTTTCTCAAGCAACGCGTTGGCAAGGATCTCGACCTCGGCACGCTTGTCGGTAAGCAACTGCTTGGTCTTGGCATAGGCTTCATCGATAAGATGCCTTACTTCAAAATCAATCATCTTGGCCGTATCGTCCGAATAGGGTTTGGTAAAGGCATTCTCTTGTTGCGGATCGTAAAAACTAACATTTCCAACTTTTTCGTTCATGCCATACACCGTGACCATGGCATAGGCGGTACGGGTAATTTGTTGCAGATCGTTTTGTGCACCCGTAGAGATCTTACCGAAGAAAATATCTTCGCTGGCTCTTCCACCCAGTGTCATACAGATCTGGTCGTTGAGCTGATCGGTATTGTACAGATATTGTTCCTTAGGTGTGTATTGCGCATAACCCAATGCAGCAGTGCCGCGCGGAACAATTGTTACTTTTAGTAACGGATAAGCATGCTCGAGGAACCAACCGCAGATGGCATGGCCTGCCTCGTGGTAGGCTATGATTTTCTTTTCTTCTGGAGAAATGATCTTATTCTTTTTTTCGAGCCCACCTATTACCCGGTCTACCGCATCTTGAAAATCTTGCATATCGACCGCTTCTTTATTCTTGCGGGCAGCGATTAGGGCGGCTTCGTTGCACACATTGGCAATATCGGCCCCCGCAAATCCAGGCGTTTGTTCGGCCAGCTTGTGAATATCAAGTGTCTTAGAGATCTTAATAGGCTTAAGGTGTACTTTAAAAATATCCTCTCTTCCTTTGAGATCGGGCTTATCGATGGTAATCTGGCGATCGAAACGACCGGGACGAAGCAATGCACTATCGAGCACATCGGGTCGATTAGTAGCGGCCAATACAATGATTCCTACATCGGTACCGAAACCATCCATCTCGACCAGCATTTGATTGAGCGTGCTCTCGCGCTCATCATTGCTCATCATCGCATTCTTACCGCGAGCCCGTCCAATGGCATCGATCTCATCTATAAAGATGATACAAGGTGCTTTTTCGCGCGCTTGTTTAAAAAGATCTCGTACGCGGCTGGCACCCACACCTACGAACATTTCCACAAAATCGGATCCACTCAAACTAAAGAACGGCACCTGGGCTTCTCCGGCCACTGCCTTGGCCAGTAAGGTTTTTCCGGTTCCAGGAGGACCAATCAGTAGGGCCCCTTTGGGAATCTTACCGCCGAGGTTAGTATATTTTTTGGGATTCTTTAAAAAGTCTACGATCTCCATCACCTCCACTTTGGCCTCGTCGAGACCAGCCACATCGGCAAACGTAATGTTGACACGGGTGCCCTTATCGAATAAAGTAGCTTTTGATTTTCCGATGCTAAAGATTCCACCACCACCGGGTCCACCGCCGGCGCCGCCACCCATTTTGCGCATCACCAATATCCACACCGCCGCAAAAGCAAGAATGGGCAAAATAAACTGAAGGATGCCACCAAACCAATCACGCTCTGTCTCTACATCGTAAGCGATCTCGCGAATGGGTACTTTTTCGCCAGCCTCATTCTTGATCTCTTTATTGTCACGATAGAAATCGTCCATCGACTTCTTGAATACATCGGCCCCAGTAATCTTAAAGGCCATGTGAGGGCCCTTTTCGTCGACCGCGCCACCACCGGATGCATCTTTAAGCACCTTTTCGTGTGCCTTGCGGCCTGCAGGGGTTAGATAGACCTTTACCAATTTGCGGTTATCGACGATCGTATAACGATCGACCTCTCCGCGCGTAATCATAGTCTTAAAATCAAGCTCATTGATCTTGGCCATGTTGGGCGTAAGAGGGCCAAACAAAGACGACCCAATTAGCAAGGCTAGGATAATGGCGTATAACCAATAAATATTGAATTGCGGTCCTTTGCGGGGTGTATTGCCCGAAGAAGGTCCTCCCGGGGTGCGTTTTTCGTTGGATGAAGACATGTTATTATTCCTGTTCATTGATAGTAGTATAATGCAACCGAAGCCAAATTGTTGCGTGTTGTCCGCTTTATCAGGCCTCCCCATGCTCCGTGAGCACGGCATCGCTCCACATTTCTTCGAGCCGGTAGAAGCGACGGCTGTCGGGGTGCATGATGTGAACGACCACGTTCACGTAATCGATGAGTACCCACTGTAATTGTTGCTGGCCTTCCTGGTGAAACGGACGTTCGGCGCAATCCCGGTTGACCTTGTCGATAACGTTATCGGTAATGGCCCTGATCTGGGGAGCATTACCCGCTTCACACACAATAAAGAAATCGGCGACGGCTTCGTTGATCTTTCGTAGATCTAGCGATACGATCTTTTGTCCTTTTTTCTCCTCAATGGCAGCGATAATGGTCTTGATGATCTTAGCGCTTTTTGTGAGACGCTTTATCGTCTTTTTGCCAGCGGTCGAAGGCCTTTTCTTGCCGCCAGCCAATAATGCCAGTTGTTCCAACTATTCGATTGCTTTAGTTTCGTGTATCCGTTTACGTTGTAAAAATAGCGATTAATTGCCACACCCTTCTGTTAACATAGGCGAGCCCTTTATTAGTTTTTCGCAGGTAGGAAGCACCAACGACGAAGCCCGCAAGGCCATTCAAGAAGGCTTGGCTACGCATGGTATGGTATTCTTTAGCAGTAACCAAGTGGCCGGAAGGGGGCAACGGGGTAAAACCTGGTCATCAACACCAGGGGCTTCGGTAGCGCTGACGATACTAATTCGGCCCGATTTTTTAACTGTTTTACAACAATTTCAACTCAATATGGCCCTGGCCCTGGGGGTATGGGATGCCCTAGCGGTCCATACAGGACAAACAAAACTTCGCATTAAATGGCCCAACGACCTGTATTGGGAAAATAAAAAATTGGGAGGCATCCTGATTGAATCGATCATCACCAGTTCGGGTCAGTGGGCTTGGGTCATTGCAGGTATCGGACTCAACATTAATCAACACGACTTTGACCCCTCGCTTCCCAACCCCGTTTCACTTTTTCAGATTACAGAAAGAGAGCAGGATCCCCAAATAGTGGCGAGAACCCTTTGCTCTTTTATAAAGGTCCGACTTGAGCAACTATACGAACAAAAGGCTGGTTTACTTCATGCTGAGTTTGAGCAACGACTCTATAAGAAGGATGAGAGGGCCCGATTTAAAATCGGCAATCGGTCTTTTAGTGCTGTGGTCAAAGGAGTAACCGACAATGGCGAACTACTGCTCGAAGGAGAGCCCACCTCTTTTGCAACAGGCTCGCTTGAGTGGGTATGGCCCGATCAATAAGCTGGATCGAGGATCTCGCTGGCATGCTCAC
>CANGYW010000077.1 GCA_947458335.1 Chitinophagaceae bacterium
AGCTTTTTGGGACATCATATTCGCAATTGATATGGAATGTGGATAAATAGCTCTTAATTAGGCGCAAAGTTACGTCAAGCCTCGTACCGAATGGCATGAAATTTTACTTTTTTTTTGTACTCTCTCCGCAAGTGAAAGCATGCAATTTTAGGAACCGCTTATACTTATATTCCGATTGTCATATGCAGGTCAATTGTAATATCAATTCGTAAATATGATGTCGACTTTGTTGCATTGCCCCTTTTTTTGTTGAATTTTGCAACTTCTCTTTTAAAATCCGCCCAAACATGTTCAGCAGATTACAGCAAAAATGGAAAGTTAGTGGCATCCGGCTCGCACTGATCCTTTGCACGTTTGCCATCGGGGGCAGTGCCACCGGCTGGCTTGGAAAAAAGATCATGAACTTGCTGGCCATTCAGCAAGACTGGCTGTGGGGGGTCTTATACATTATACTAATGACTTTGTTATGGCCCCTGATGGTGTTGGTCGTTAGTATTCCATTCGGACAGTTTAATTTTTTTAGGAACTACATTCGTAAACTGGGAGAGAAGTTGAATTTTCTGCGCTAACAAGGCATGGTCGCAGATGTAAGTTATTGCAGACTTGTGTTGATGCAGACCTATCAAACGTACGAGTATGAAACGTATCGCCATTTTTGCTTCGGGCACCGGTACCAATGCTGCTCGCATCATCGAGCATTTTACCGATCATTCCACTGTGCAGGTAGCCCTGGTCGTTTGTAATAAGCCGAAGGCAGGTGTGCTTTCTATCGCTGCCGCTCATCACATCGACACGCTGCTTATTGAGCGCGAACAATTTTTGAATGGAGATGGATATGTGACAGCGTTGCGACAAAGAAATATCGATTGGATCATACTCGCTGGTTTTCTTTGGAAAATTCCTGACTCGCTACTCCGACACTATAAAGGGCACATCGTAAATATTCATCCGGCACTGTTACCGGACTTTGGTGGAAAGGGAATGTATGGAAACTATGTGCACGAAGCAGTGCTCGCCGCAAAAGTTAACGAAAGCGGTATCACTATTCACTACGTGGATGAAGAGTACGACCATGGTGCTACTATCTTTCAGGCACGCTGCCCCGTGTTAGCGAATGATACCGCCAATACACTGGCCACTCGCATTCATACCCTCGAACATCAACATTATTCTCGTGTCATCGAAGAATTAATTTGTCGATAAAAATTCCATATCACCGGTTGCCCATCGCGCTGCTGCTTGGGCTGCTCTTTTCTACGACGGCCACCTACTGTCAGTCGTACGTAATAAGAGGCGTAGTGTATGATAGTTCGCGCAATTATCCACTCGAAGCAGTGAGTGTGCTCGCTACATCAGGCAACGGAACCATTACTAATGCCGAAGGGTCGTACGAGATACGCGTTACCGAAAAAGATTCCATCTGGTTCAGTTACCTGAATAAACCCACCATAAAGTTTCCGGTCATCAAGATCGTCAACCCCATGCAATTCGATATTTCGCTACAAGTAAGCGTGCCCGTACTGCGTGAGGTAAAAGTATTTCCCAAAAATTATAAGCTCGACTCCATTCGCAACCGGCAAGATTATGCCAAGGTATTTAATTATCGCAAACCCGGTTTACGTATTGTAACGCCCTCGTCGGGTGCCGGTGTAGGATTTGACGTCAATGAGATCATTAATATATTTCGTTTTCGCCGTAATCAAAGTATGCTCTCGTTTCAGCAGCGTCTCTTACTCGAAGAACAAGAAAAATTCATTGACTATCGTTTTAATAAAGCCCTCGTGCGCCGACTTACTCAGCTCGAAGGTGTCGAACTCGATAAATTCATGGAGTTGTTTCGTCCGCCTTATTTATTCACGAAACTCTCGGGCGATTATGAATTCAGGATGTATATCAAGCAAAGTTTCTATCGCTACAAACGCGGGTTGCCGCCCCTAACCTGGCAAGAGCCGGAGTGGGAGTGAGAGGCATCTTATCGGACCAAATAATATAACCTTCCTAATAACTCCCGAATTCCCCATTCGGTCTTGCGTAATGCCTCTGCGGTGGGCAAAAAATCAATGACGCTTTTTTTATCGGCATCCACTTTGTAATCGACCGCATAGGGCTGTACCAAAAAACCGTTCTCTTGAAATAATCGTTTTGAACGGGTCATATGAAAAGCAGACGTAATTAAAATAATGCGCTGCTGGTTTCGTTTGAGCAGCTTCTCGACCGCCTTTGCCTCATCGGCCGTATTTTCTACCGAATCTGTCAACAATACGGCTTGCGAAGGAACCCCCATCGCAATGGCTGCACGAGCCAGCGTTTCTCCTTCGGGTTCTCCGGTCGACCAAGGCATCTGACCGCGAGTAAAGATCAGTAGTGGCGCTTTCTTTTGGCGATAACATTCAAGACCGGCAAAAAATCGATCCGGATCGGTCCACTCGGTAAACAGCGAATCGCGGCCTGGCACTGTATGCATCATGCCGCTCAGTACCACAATGGCATCGGCCTTCTTGAGCGTAGCAGCACTTACCCTTTCACCGCTCTGTTCGACCCAGCCAAAAAAACCATCGGCCACATAGGGCATAGAACAGCCATAGAGAAAAAGAATGGCAAATCCTATGTACCCCATTTTCTTTCTAACAACACCCAGCAAGATCAAAAAAATAGTAATGCTAATGGGCATCACCAACAAGGGAAGTATCTTATGCAAATAGATCATCAGGATTTGGGGTACCTAAAATACCGGTACTGCAAAAATCAGCGAATTACTTATCTTTTCAACATGAAATTTCTTCTACCGCTGCTGCTATTGCCTCTATTGGCCTTTTCACAAACGCCAACCGAGTGCGACTTGCTTATAACGAATGGCCGCATTATAGATGGAACCGGTAATGGCTGGTACCGCGGATCGATTGCCGTACATCAGGGTCGAATACTGGCTATTTATCGTAACAGTCCCAATAATACAGGGCAACAAAACATCCGTGCAAAAAAGATCATCGATGCCAAGCAATTGATCGTGGCGCCGGGCTTTATAGATGTACATACGCATCTCGAAGGCGACGAGACCAAAGACCCCGAGGCAAAGAATTTTATTTATGATGGAGTTACTACCTGTATTACAGGAAACTGCGGTTCTTCGAACCTGCAGGTAGCTAACTATCTTCGTTGGATTGATTCGCTACAAGCCTCCATCAATATCGGAACGCTCATCGGTCACAATGATGTGCGTAAAGCTGTGTTGGGTCGTGCCAACCGCGATGCAACGCCGCAAGAGTTACAACGCATGGAATCTTTGGTTGAAAAGGCCATGAAAGAAGGGGCCGTAGGGTTAAGCACCGGGCTCATCTACATACCGGGCACCTATAGCAAAACCCCCGAGATTGTGGCGCTGGCCAAACAGGCAGCCAAGGCTGGTGGTGTTTATGCCACGCATATGCGAGACGAGGGCGACATCGTTACACAAGCCATCGAAGAGGCGCTTACTATTGGCAGAGAAGCAGGTTTACCCGTCGAGATCTCTCATTTTAAACTCAGCGGTCAGCAAAACTGGGGGCGCAGCAAACAAACACTGGCCATGGTCGAGCAAGCGCGCAAACAAGGATTAGAAGTGGCCATCGATCAATATCCGTACACGGCGAGCAGCACTTCTATTAGTACACTGATCCCCGACGAGATCTTAGCCGACGGACAAGATTCAATTCGCGCCCGCCTGCAACGTCCCGCAATTCGCAATTATGTTATCTCTTCTATTAAAAAACGACTCAAGAAAAGAGGTCTCAAACATCTCAGTTATGCAGTGATCGCCTCCTTTGGAAAAGACAGCAGCTACAATGGAAAAAGTATCGAAGAGATCAATTTGATGAAAGGCAACAAACACAAGGTCAAAAACGAAGCCGAGGTTGTGATGGATATCGTAAGCCGGGGTGGGGCGAGTGCGGTATTTCACGGAATGGGAGAAGAAGATGTAAAACGCATCATGCAATACCCCTTTAACATGATCGCCAGCGATGCCAGCATTCGGGTACTCAATGCCGGGGTTCCGCATCCCAGAGGATATGGAACAAATGCGCGCGTGCTCGCGAAGTATGTGCGCGAAGAAAAGGTTATTCCCCTCGAAGAAGCCATTCGTCGCATGACCTCACTTCCCGCTCAGCAGTTCAGGATCGACTCCCGGGGTTTGCTGCTACCCGGCTATTATGCCGATATCGTGATCTTTGACGAGAACAAAGTGCAAGATCTCTCTACCTTCGACAAACCCCATGCATATACAGTGGGCTTTCAATATGTATTGGTCAATGGCCAATTAACGGTAGACCAAGGCATCCATACCGGCCAACGAGCAGGCAAAGCCTTATATGGCCCGGGTACGCTGCCAAAAAACTAATTACCTTGTTATTTATAGCCAAAAACACAAAACAACTCGACATTAAAACAACCTTGCTGATCTACTAAAAAGATCCTTACCTGCTAAAAAAAGATGTATGAAAAAAACAAGCACCCTTCTTTTACTTGTTCTACACGTTTCTTTAACCCTTACGCTTTCTGTTCAAGCGCAGGTGGTAACCGTTGCCGCGCAACCCGCGCAAGCAGGTTTTGCTGCCGATCGACTGGCTCGGATTGACAGCACCCTGGGACTATGGGTAAGACAAGGATGGATGCAAGGCGGAACGGCCCTGATTATTCGCAATGGCAAGATCGTGTATCACAAAGGAGTTGGGTACAGCGACCTCGATAGTAAAACCCCTATGCAAAAGACAGATATTTTTCGGATCGCTTCACAGACCAAGGCCATTACCAGTGTAGCTATTATGATGTTATTCGAAGAAGGAAAGCTGCTGCTCGATGATCCGGTATCGAAATTTATCCCTGCCTTTAAAAATCAACAGGTGCTCAATACCTACAACGAAGCTGACACCACCTATACCACTGTGCCTTCCAAAAAGGAGATCACCATTCGTCAATTACTTACGCATACGTCGGGGCTTGGATATGCGAGTATCGGAACAAAAGAGGCCAATGCCATCTATGCAAAAGCGAATCTTACGGCCGGCCTCAATGTACAGGGCGATGATCTGCTCAGCGCCATGAATCGCTTGGCCAAGATGCCCCTGATGCACCAGCCCGGAGAAAAATGGACCTACGGACTCAATACCGATCTACTAGGCTGTCTGGTCGAAGTGATCTCCGGAAAAACATTAGATGCCTTCTTTAAAGAAAGAATCTTTACACCGCTAGGTATGAAGGATACGCACTTTTTATTGCCGGCCGAAAAAGCAAAACGACTGGTGCCGCTGTACCGCGAAATGCCCAATGGACAATTGGTCAAGGCCACGGCTTACTTGCTGAATGGAAAATCGGTTACCCCCGACTATCCACTCATCGCGAGTACTTATTACTCAGGAGGAGCCGGTCTTTCTTCTACGATCGAAGACTATGGTATCTTTTTGCAAATGTTACTCAACGAAGGAGTTTACAACGGTAAACGCCTCTTAAGCCGCAATAGCGTTCGACTGATGACCACTAACCAAATCGGCGATGTTCCTTATGGGGGCGGCAACGATAAATTCGGATTAGGATTTGCCGTAGTCACCGACAAGAGCAGCGGACGTACCCATGCCAACGAAGGTACCTTTAGCTGGGGCGGCGCCTTTGCCACATCGTATTGGGTAGACCCTAAAGAAAAGATGGTCTACCTTTTTTATCGACAATTGCAAAACACTACCAAAGGAGAAATGGTAGAAAAGTTTAGGGCACTGGTATACCAGGCCATCAATGACTAGAAAGCAAGTAATTTATCGAGCGTCTCTTTCAGCCGAGCCTTGGCTAAAAATTGCTGCTCCAGCACAGTGCTGAACGGAACCGGTGTATCTAGCGAGGCACAGCGCATAACAGGTGCATCCAGATCACTAAAACAATGCTCCGCGATCCAGGCAGCGATCTCGCCCCCAAAGCCGCCCGTTAATGTGTCTTCGTGTAAGACCAAAACGCGACCGGTACGTTTTACCGAGGCGGCAATAGCTTCGTAATCGAGCGGGACCAGCGACCGCAGATCGAGCAGATCAATAGACACGGTCGGATGCTGCATAGCGTAATCATTTGCCCAATGTACTCCAGCCCCGTACGTAATAATCGAGACATCCGTTCCCGATAAAACACAGTGTGCTTTTCCGATCTCCATTTCATAATAGGCCTCGGGTACCCTTCCTGTTACGGAACGATACAATGCCTTGTGCTCAAAGAACAGCACCGGATTGGGGTCATTGAGCGAAGCGATTAGTAGTCCCTTGGCATCGGCAGGACAAGAAGGATATACTACTTTTAATCCGGGCACATGGGTAAACCATGCCTCATTGCTTTGGGAGTGAAAAGGTCCGGCTCCTACACCTGCCCCCGTGGGCATACGCACCACCACATTGGCCGATTGTCCCCAACGATAGTGAATCTTGGCTAGGTTATTGACAATTTGATTAAAGCCTACCGATACAAAATCGGCAAACTGCATTTCAACCATGCTACTATATCCTTCAAGTGCCAGTCCGAGCGCCGTACCAATAATAGCACTTTCACAAAGTGGCGTATTACGCACACGGCCTTTACCAAATTGCTGCACTAACCCTTCGGTGATTTTAAAGGCGCCGCCATACTCGGCAATGTCCTGACCCATCAGTACCAGTTTTGGGTCACGCTCTAGTTGCTGGCGAAGCGCTTCGCTGATGGCATCGATCAGTCGAAGTTCGCGGGTAGTTCCAGCCTCCTCATGGGGCGATGATAATACAAGGGCAGGCGTTGAACTTCTTTTGGCGTAAACATCCTCGAGTTCATCGGGCACCTGGGCTACCACCGGAGCAGGGGCTAAGCCAATCGCTAATTCTGATTCGATAGTTGATTTAAACTCGTTACGAATGTCGGCTACTTGTAGTTCGGTCAGCAAGCGCTGCTCGATCAAAAAACGCTCGTAATTCTTGATGGGATCTTTTTGCTCCCACTCTTTAAATAATTCGGAAGGAACATATTTGGTGCCGCTGGCCTCTTCGTGCCCGCGCATCCGAAACGTCATACACTCTACCAAATAAGGTTTCTGATAGCGAAGACAATAGTCTCTAACGCCCTTGATCGTATCGTAGACCGTCAACAAATTGTTACCATCAATACGGATCCCCTCCATGCCATACCCCTTGGCCTTATCGACCAAACTTTCGCACCGATATTGCTCGTTGACGGGAGTACTCAACCCATATCCATTGTTCTCTATCAAAAATATAACCGGCAGGTCCCAAACGGCCGCCACGTTAAGCGCTTCATGAAAATCGCCTTCGCTGGTACCGCCATCTCCGGTAAAGGTCAGGGCTACTTTTTGCTTCGAAGAAAGTTTAGCCGCTAAGGCAGCTCCATCGGCCAATGCTAATTGCGGGCCCAGGTGAGAGATCATACCACAGATATGGTGTTCGCGACTGCCAAAGTGAAAACTTCTTTCGCGGGCTTTGCTGTACCCTAACTGCGTACCCTGCCACTGTAGAAATAATTTATGCAAGGGCATGTTGCGCGTGGTAAAGACACCCAGATTACGATGCAAGGGCATGATCCACTCATCCGATTCAAGTGCGAGTGTAGCGCCTACAGCAATGGCTTCTTGTCCAATACCGCTGAACCATTTAGAGATCTTGCCTTGCCTAAGAAGTACAAGCATCTTGTCTTCGATCATGCGGGGCCACAATAGCTGACGGTACCAGTCAATCAATTGGACATCACTGTAATTTTTTCGATCGAACACCATTTTGCGAAGTTCAGTAAATTTTATGGATTGCCTGTTTTACACAACGACCAACTCATAGAAGGCTTCAGGCTGTAAGTAGCGATTGGCCAGTGCTTGCAAGTCTACTGCCGATGCCGTTTTGATCGTTTCGATCGTGTTGTAAAAATATTTTTCATCAAGCCCGTGCAAGATCAGGTTTTTCCAGCGCCCCATTAACTGAAAGGGACCATCCAGATCACCCAGTAGTCCGCCCATCATATAATTACGAACCAATAACAACTCCTCCTCTCCTATGGGCTCATTGCGTAAGCGCTCCATTTCGCGATATACTTCTGCGAGCGTTGCCTCGGTCACCTCTGTTCCCGCTTCGGTACTAATCATCCATGCGCTCTCTTGTTGTAAATTCAAAAGATAACTGTGAATGCCATAGGTATA
>CANGYW010000078.1 GCA_947458335.1 Chitinophagaceae bacterium
AAGATCGTCTTGGTCAGGCGCAGCCTTTTTTTGCTGCCAACCGGCCAATCAGTTTACGGTCTTTTAAACCGATATTTCTGATTTTTTGCTGACCGACCTATCAAAGAAGCATCATGAATCAAATATAGTATTGAGAAGGGTGTAAAGCCGCTGATGGATGTCAATGTCTAAATGATTATTCGCGCACCACTTTTTATTGGATGCCGGCCGCCTGGCTTATTTCGAGCATTCGTTCAATAGGTTTTTTGGCGGATAATCTTAATTCTTCATTCATTTCAATAGCGGGTAATTCATACCGCATACATGTGTAGATTTTTTCGAGTGTGTTTCTCTTCATGTGTGGGCACTCATTACAAGCACAGTTGTTATTGGGGGGTGCAGGAATAAATGTCTTTTGAGGAGAATTTTTTATCATCTGGTGTAATATACCAGCCTCTGTGGCAACAATAAATTCTTGTGTAGTATCTTGTTGACTATACTTTAATAATTCTGTAGTAGATCCAATCATATCTGCTAATTGTAAAATAGGATCTTCACATTCTGGATGTGCTATTAGTTTTGCCTTAGGAAAACGCTGTTTCAGTTTTGTAATTTTTTCGATACTGAAAATTTCGTGTACCATACACGCTCCATCCCATAATAACATTTCTCTTCCTGTTTTTTTATTAACGTAGTGTCCTAGATTTTTATCAGGAGCAAAAATGAGTGGTTGTTCTTTTGAAAAACTATTTACAACAGAAACAGCGTTAGAGCTAGTACAAATAACATCGCTTAACGCTTTTATTTCGGCGCTGCAATTAATGTAACTTACCACCTTGTGGTCTGGGTGTTTTTCTTTAAATATTTTAAAAAGAGCGGGAGGACAGCTATCACTAAGGGAACATCCTGCTAAAAGATCAGGTATAACAACTTTTTTACCAGGGTTTAGAATCTTTGCTGTTTCGGCCATAAAATGTACCCCTGCAAACACAATCATTTCTGCTTTTGTTTGCGCTGCCTGTCTGGCTAATCCTAAACTATCCCCAATGTAGTCTGCAATCTCTTGTATATCTGCATCTTGGTAATAATGGGCAAGAATTATGGCGTTTTTTTCTTTTTTAAGCCTATTTATCTCCTCAAAAAGGTCGAGAGTAGGATCAACAGAAATATCGAGCCAGCCATCCTTTAAAACATTTTCCATGCCGCAATATTCACTTTTTGAATTGTAATTTTCAAAAACAAAAAATCTCTTTTCTTATTAAGATTGTAATACTAGTATTATCTATTTTTTTTATAAAAATCTATTATTATTAGGGGTGTTAATTTGTTAATAATTCTATCTACCTTATAATTAAAGTAGTAGATATACACAAAAAGAAAAAAAATCACACCTATATAAACAAATGATTACTAATTAAATAAAAGAAAATCCACAAAAAATAGTTGATAACTTATTTTACTTTGTGTGTTATTTATTAAACAAAGAACTGTTTGTTTTATGTGGATTTCTACCCAACTATCAACATAAAAAAGAACCGCATAATTGAACTGGTATAAAACATCCCAAGTTTACTGTTTCACCCCACGTTTCACACCCGGTTATCCACATAAAAACATCATTCACTAACACCGTTTGTTAGAAAAAAGAAGCGTTCCGGAATCTAAAACACCCCCGAAACAATACCAGAATGGGGGCCCTCCACCCCTCGTTTTTCCACAGTTTTTCCCCTATTTTTGCCATCCTTTAATCACTATATATTATGTCTATTATTCAGGATATCAGAGACAAGTACGCTAAGGTTACTGTGGTGTTGGTGGCGCTCGCACTGCTTGGTTTTATTTTAACTGATTATTTCGCCGGAAAAAGCCGCATGGGTGGTCAAATGGAGACCTCGGTCGGAACCGTAAATGGAACCTCTATTAGTTTTGATGAACTCAACGCGATGGTAGTGCAGGCCGAAGAAAATATGAAGGCCCAAGGGTATCCCCAAAATGCTGCGATGACTCAACAGGCACTAGAACAGGCCTGGGGACAAAAAGTAAGCGAGACGTTGCTGCGCGAAGAGTTGGATATTTTAGGAATTGAGGTGGGTAAGAAAGAGTTGGGAGATATTTTATATGGAGTAAACGCTCCCCAAGATCTCCAAAACCAATTTAGAGATAGCAAAACAGGTCTTTATAATGGGACCTTGGCTAAACAAAACATAGACCAATTATTAAAAACCGGAACACCCGATCAGAAGACTAGTATTGGAAACTACATCAACGCGCTTGCTAATCTGCGCATGTCCGAAAAATATAGCTCGCTCTTTTCTAACAGCACCAACTATCCTAAGTGGATTATAGAAAAACAAAATGCAGAAAACAGTCAACTGGCGCGCATTTCATTGGTTAGAGAGCTCTACACAAACATTCCTGATTCTGCTGTAACCGTAACCGATGCAGAAATTGAGCAGTATATTAATAAATATAAAAACCAATTTAAACAACAAGAGAGCCGCAGTATATACTATGTTTCTTTTAGTGCTGCACCCTCTTCTCAAGATAGCACCACAACACGCACTGAGGTAGAAAACCTAAAAGAGCGATTTAGGGTAGCCGAAAACCTCGAGCAGTTTCTAGCCGGAGAGGGAGCGCAGTATTATAACGGATACGTTAGCGCCAAGTCTATCCAGCAGCCCATGAAGGATTCAATATTTAAATTGGCTACCGGCGAAGTGTATGGACCCTATCTAGATGCCAGCACTTATGTTTTAGCCCGCATGGTTGGAAAGGTAAACATGCCAGATACGGTTAGCATCAGACACATACTTATCAGCACCCAAAATAGAGATTCTGCAACCGCCTATAATCTCTGCGACAGCATTCAAAAAGCTGTAGCCGGTGGTGCTATATTCGACTCACTGGTAGCCAAGTTTTCTGACGACCCAGGAAGCAAGGCAACAGGAGGCAAATACGAAAATGTTCCCTCTGGGCAAATGGTAGGACCATTTAACGACTTTATCTTTTTGCGCGAAACAGGAGCCAAGGGAATAGTTAAGACCGATTTTGGCTTCCATTATATAGAGGTGTTGTCTCAAAAGGGTTCTGGCCCCGCCTACAAGGTGGCTTATTTGCCCAGAGAGATAGTGGTAAGTCAAGAAACAGACAATGCGGCCCTTAATAAGGCCAACGCCTTTGCTGGAGATAGCAAAGACCTGGCTACTTTCGAAAAAAACTACGAGCAAAAACTAAAAAGCCAAGGAATTACCAAAGGAACTGCATCGGATATCACCCCCGTTGCTTTTGAGGTTAGGGGCGCGGGTGCGTCTCGTTCTTTTGTTCGCGCCATTTACGAAGCCGCCAAAGGTGACGTACTAAAACCAGAGCGAATCGATAACAATTATGTTGTAGCTGCCGTATACGACGTTATTAAAGAGGGAACCGCCTCTGTCAATGCAGCTAGAGGATCAGTAGACCCCATTCTTAGAAACAAAAAGAAAGCGGCCCTCATTGCAAAAAAGATTGGAAATCCCACCACGCTCGAAGCAGCCGCTTCTAGCCTTGGGGGAAAAGTCATAGAGGTGGCCGATAGTATCAGAATGTCTGGAGCGCTAACCGGAAGCTTTGGGTATGAGCCCAGGGTAACGGGCGCGGCCTTTAATGCCGCCAACAAAGGAAAAACCGTGGTTGGACCCATTGAAGGATTGAGCGGCGTGTTTATGATAAAAGTAGAGAACCAAGGAACCACTCCGGTGGTGCTTGGCGACATCAACTCAATTCGTCAAAGCCGCTACCAACAAGCCCTTCAGGCGTATAGTAATCAGTATAGCCCCAATAACCCCATCTCTATACTACGCGCTGCCGCAACAATCAAGGACAAGCGGCAAGCCCGGTACTAATCGATTGTCCTATGGCAGACCGGATCGTCAACAAGGTTGCTGAAAGCGGTCTTATTTCACTGGACCTCGAGCAATGGTATCCGAAACAACCCATCGCCCAATTCGATATCAAGGACCACTTGTTTATGGGGATGATTGTAAAGGAGAAAGAGTTCCGTGAATCCCTTAAGCAAATAGATTGGTCTATATATAAAGACAAAGCTGTAGCGGTTACCTGCTCTGTAGATGCTATTATTCCGGTTTGGGCCTACATGTTGGTCACCAGCTATCTGCAACCTGTTTGCAAGGAGATATACATGGGAACGGAACAAGAGTTTTTAAAACATCTTTTTTTAAGGAATATCGAATCGGCCGAACTTTCGGCATATACAGATCAACGCGTTATTGTAAAAGGATGTGGCGATACACCCATTGGCGAGTTCGCCTACATAGCCATCAGCCAACGACTACTCCCTATAGTAAAGACCCTGATGTATGGTGAGCCCTGCAGTACCGTTCCGGTTTATAAAAAGCCCCGGTAGGGTTATTGTTGACTTATTCACATTGTTGTAACCCCGAACAAACCAAGGCGAACGCTGTCTATCTTTCCTATAGATAACTAACCCATGACAGCCCCCACAACAATGCGCTACCGCACGGTAGCCGACCACGGTTTTGCAGAAACCAGATTAAACGAAAGCAACCAACAACTTTGTTTTTTTACAAAGCGAGCCTTTAAAAAAGGAGAAGAGATTGCCTCTTTTAGCTCGGGTAGTATTTCTTCAACACCCACCTATTTAACGGTGCAAGTGGGAACGAACAAACACATAATGTTGCAACCCTCGTATTTACAATACATCAACCACAGCTGCGAGCCCAATTGTTTTTTTGATACCAGTACAATGAAAATTATTGCCCTGGCCAACATTGGAGAGGGCGAAGAGCTCGGATTTTTTTACCCTTCTACTGAGTGGGAGATGCAACAACCCTTTCGCTGTTTTTGCGGAACACCCTCTTGTATTGGAGAGGTAAGAGGGGCCGCATTTTTAAATCGCGAACAAGTAGCACACTATCGTTTTACAGATTACATCGTGCAGCGCCTAACTAGAAAGGCGCGAAAAAAAGTGGCCTGATCGCATGAAGCGCACAACCCCCACCCCTAATCTCTCTGCGTATCACATTTGGGTTTTAGCCCCCGAGCTCGAAACAAACGACCCCAACCTTTCGCATTACTACGATTTTACGCACAGCATTCAAGAGTACAAGATTGTGTTCGAAGAGCTCGGAGTTAACTGGACGTGGACTCCGGTTACCCTAAAAAATGTTCGTGCAACCATCGCCCACATTGCAAAAACCAAAAACAACTACACACCACTGGTGCTTAATCTTTGTGATGGAGACGAAGTAAACGGCGTACCCGGCGTTTCTGTAATTGACGCCCTGCAAGAAGAAGGCCTGATCTATACCGGCTCGGACCAACATTTTTATACTATTACCACCTCTAAAATTCCCATGAAGCGAGCCTTTGATAAGGCGGGAGTTTCAACAGCGCCCTGGAAACTAATTAGCGGCCAAGCCGCTTCTTTAAAGGGGGTGTGCACATCGGTTGGCACCCCCATGATTATTAAACCCGCGGTATCTGGTGGAAGCATGGGGGTTTCGGTAAAAAATGTTGTTAACAACGAAGCCGAGTTACAACACCGTGTTAAGGAGTTGGCTGACGGCTACAGGGGGTGGAATCTATTGGCCGACGGACTTTTTGTAGAGAAGTATATTAAGGGCCCCGAGTTTACCACGTTTATTACCGGCTCTTCGAACTACCCCGATCGGTGCCACGTATATGAGCCCGTCGAAAGGCTCTTTCACCCCTCATTACCCGACAACGAGCGATTTCTTTCGTTTGATCGGCTTTGGGAGATTTATGAGGACGAGAGCCCGATGCCCCAAAACGAAAACTTCTACGAATATGGCCCCGTTTCTGCAGGGCTACGAAAAAAGTTACAACAGCTTAGCCTCGACGCCTATGTAGCGTTGGGAGGAAAGGGATACACACGAATTGATATAAGGCAAGACGAGGACACGGGCGCACTCTATGTACTAGAGGCAAACGCCCAGTGTGGGTTAAGTGAAGATGAGAACTATACCTCTATTGGGGCCATCATTAAGGCATCCAAGATCAAATACAGCAAGGTGATCGAAGCTATTCTGTTCGACGCTATTCAAAGGGCCGAAGCACCTCAAGCGCACAAAATAAAAAAAGCAAAAGCTATCTAGTGAGAGTATGTGTGTTGCAACCCGATTATTCTACAACCGGGGTGGATTATAAAAATTATGATCCCCCCCGTAACCTTTCGGCGCTATTACCCCAAGCTACGGTAGACCATGTGTTTTTAAATAAGTTGACTACACATAAGCAACTACGCGCACTTGGAAAAAAGAACTACGACATATTTGTGAACCTCTGTGAGGGGTATCCCGATTGGGAGGTGCCCGGGGTTGATGTGATTTACGCACTCGAAACACTCAACCTTCCTTTTACAGGACCTGCTTCGCGTATTTATGATTTTCCTAAAGAGGTAATGAAATATGTTTCGTATTGCGAAGGAGTGCTTACGCCGGCCTATAGGATTGTTACTGATTTGTCGGAAATCGAAAATGTTAGCCTTTCGCTCCGTTTTCCTCTTTTTATAAAGCCTGCGCATGCTGGAGACAGTTTAGGGGTTGGCAGAGATTCTCTCGTACGAGACAAAGAAGCGCTCGAAAAAAAATGTAAGTCGCTGCTTACCGAATTCGACCAACTGCTGGTAGAAGAGTATATAGAAGGCCGCGAGTTTACGGTGTTGGTAGCCGCAGGAGTTACTCCGGGCACCTGTATTACCTATAAGCCGGTAGAATATGTTTTTCCCGAGGGCGATTCTTTTAAAACATATGCACTAAAAACATCATCGCTTCATCCTGCATCAAACATTCCTTGCAACGACCCGGTTCTCGAATCAGCGCTCCGAGAGGCAAGCGAAAAAATTTTCATCACTGGCGGTTGTATCGGATATGGGCGACTCGATTTTAGGGTAAACAAAGGCGGAGACGTGTATTTTTTAGAGATGAATTTAACGTGCTCTGTTTTTTATGCGGATGGATATGAGGGTTCTGCTGATCATATTTTAAATTATGATCCTGCCGGAAAGCGCGGTTTTTTAGAGCAGATCATCAACGAGGGGATTGCGCGACACCAACGAAAGCAAAAACCCTATTATATTAAAGGAGATTCAATTGCGGGCTATGGAATCTATGCAACCAGAAATATTGCTGCCGGAGAGGTAATCTATTTGGGCGAAGAACGAGCCCAGCGACTTGTTACAAAGCGGTATATTGATAATCACTGGAACCCCCAGCAGCAGCTACAGTTTCGTCGCTATGCCTATCCACTTAGCGAAGAAGTCTTTGCGCTTTGGGACGAAGACCCGACCTCGTGGGCTCCGCAAAACCACAGCTGTGATGCGAATACTGTTTTTGATGGCTTAAATGTGCGCACCACGCGAGCCGTTTTTGCACACGAGGAACTTACACTCGATTACGCCACCTTCTTGGATCCACGCATGGAGCCTTTTACTTGTCGGTGCGGCAGCAAACAATGCCGGGGTGTTATCAGCGGACCAGATGGTAACACACTGACAAAAAGAGAACAGCTGCGAAGAGGGGAATAAGCAGAGTAAACTAGCGACCCATATAAACCATCAGTATCTGTACGTCGCTTGGATTGATGCCGGAAATACGGCTAGCCTGCCCCAGTGTTCTGGGTTTTATTTTTATAAGTTTTTCTCTCGCTTCGTTTCCGAGAGAAGAAAGTTTTAAGTAATCAAAGCTGTCTGGTATTTCAAGCTCTTCGAGTTGCGCCATTCGCTGTACCAACTCCCTCTCTTTTTCTATATATACTTCGTACTTTATTTGTATGGAGGCTTGCTCGATGCTTTCTGCATTATAATTGACAAGTGCCGCCCCTACTTTTTCGACCGCGCGCGCAAAGTCTTGTAATGATACATCGGGGCGCAACAAAATCTTTTGTGCTTTTTGTTTTTCTGCGATAGGCGCTGCGTTCAACGATGCAAGCCAGTCGTTTACCTCTTGTGGTTCTAACGAAAGAGAGGCTAAAATTTTTTTTATTTCTTCTACTTCTTTTTTCTTCGCTAGTACAACACTGTTTCGTTCTGTATTTGCAAGACCCCAGCTATGGCTCAGTTCTGTTAAGCGCAGATCGGCATTGTCTTGTCGCAGCAGAGTTCTGAATTCTGCTCGCGATGTAAACATTCGATAG
>CANGYW010000079.1 GCA_947458335.1 Chitinophagaceae bacterium
AAGATTCCCTTCGGAATACCACTAGGCTTTTCGGCCTCGGCCCCAAAATTGATCGTTTGTTGATAGCCGCCAAAAGCGAAACTGACCGGAATCAGCGACACCACAAACAAAAACCAAGGACTATGTTCTGTAAATCGATAAAGCGGATCCTCCTCATTATAGCCATGGGGTGATACGGTAACTCCCTTTAGCATACTGGCAATCAAAATAACGATCATCGATAATTTAAAGATGGTCAGTAAATTCTGGGTGCGACTGCTGGTGCGTAATCCAAAAAGGTTGACCACATAAAAAATACCTACTGCTACAATTGCCACCATCGTATTAAAAAAGGTACCACTGGGTTTTCCATACAGCAAATCACTCACATAATCGGCCCCAATCAATGCCACAATTGCCAGTGAGGCGGCGTTACTAATTAAAATAATAGCATTGACAGAAAAACCAATAGCAGGATGATAACATTCGGCAAATACTTTGTAATAGCCCCCCATTGCAGGCAAACGCTGTCCGATCTCGGCATAAGTAAGGGCCCCGCAAAGGGCAATGAATCCACCCATGGCCCAGACAGAAAAAAAGATCCACTCCGTACCCGAGGTGGCTGCCACCGAGGCTGGTACCCGAAAGATCCCCATTCCAATTACCAAACTCACTACGATCAGACTAATATCGAAAAGACTTAACTTTTTTACTGCCGCCATTGGTTCTTTTATTGTAGAACAAGATACGAGATTAGTTTTTAACAACGAGTGCATAACTCGACATGCTCTCAAAGCCACACCTCTGTATCTTCGTTACGATACGGTTTCCCCTAAAGGGAATGAAAAGGGAAATCCGGTGTAACAAATGCTTGTGAATCCGGTGCTATCCCCGTAGCTGTAAATCCCGCTCCTTGTGTCTACTATAGCAGAGGAGCAACGCTGATCAATAACGCCACTGTATATAACGGGAAGGCGCTCAGCGAGGATAAGCCAGAAGACCTGCCGCATCAAGTTGTTATTTTTCAGCTTTCGGGTGAAAGGCTTGAAGATTTAAAAGTGTAAGGGCACTTTTTTATTTTCTACTTAAACATCTGGAAGCAGTCACACAAAAATTTTGCATCATGCAAAGAAACTTTTTTGTGGGGGCTGCTCTGGTTCTGGGCACGCTGCTCCACGCACAACAAGACAGTACTTATTTGCAAGAGGTCGTTATTACGGCTAACAAGTACGAGAAAAAACAAAGCCAAACCGGCAAGGTCATTTCGGTTATTAGCAGCGAGATGCTGCGCCAAAGCGGAGGCCGTTCACTCGGTGAATTACTAAACCAGGTGGCCGGGGTAACCATTCCCGGGGCCAACAACAACTTGGGCAGTAATCAGACCATCAATATCAGAGGCGCCTCTGCCGGCAATGCCCTTATCTTACTCGATGGTATCCCCGTAAACGATCCGTCTGTAATTAGTAATTATTTTGATATCAACTTGCTCAGCGTCGATCAAATTGAGCGCGTAGAAATTCTAAAAGGAGGTCAATCGACACTGTATGGATCCGATGCGGTTGCCGGTGTGGTGAATATCATTTCCAAGAAAGCAGGCCGCGAAAAAAATAAACCCGCCATCAATGCCGCTCTGTCGGGAGGTAGTTTTGGAACGCTGCGCACTTCACTTGGCATTAGCGGGCAGCAAAAAAAACTAGATTATCTACTACAGCTATCGGCCATCTCCTCGAAGGGCTTCTCGGCCGCTACTGATACTACCGGTACTGCTGATTTCGACAAAGACGATTATAGCCAGCAAACCGCACGTGTTCAGGTGGGTTACAAGACCGGTGTACATTCTCGCCTACAATTGAATAATCTGTATAGCCGCTATACTACTTCGTTAGATGCGGCTGCCTTTGTAGACGAAAAAGATTTTGTAGCCGACAACACCAATAAATTAAGCGGCATTGGCTGGCAGTTAAAAAAAGAAAACACAGTCTTTCAACTCAATTATCAATACAACGAAGTACAGCGAGCTTACCTGGATGATTCCAGTTATCGCAGCAGCAGCTTCGTAAACTTTGTAAAGAGCAGCTACACCGGCATCACTCATTTTGCAGAAATGTATCTCTCTAAAAAAACAGGAAGCTTCGAGTGGCTAGGAGGAATCGATTACCGCAAGCACCAGACCACGCAATCGTATTGGTCTACCGGCCCCTGGGGGCCCTATGCCCCTCCGGACCTGAAAGCTTCCTTTGATCAATTAAGCCCTTATGCATCGCTGGTATTTAGCAAGGACAATTTCATCGTTGAGGCAGGGGGGCGCTTTAATCATCACTCTGCCTATGGAAATAACATAACCTATACGTTCAATCCGGTATATCGACTCAATGCTCACACTAAATTATTCGCCAATCTTTATAGCGCTTTTAAAGCCCCTACCCTTTATCAACTCTTTGACCCCGGCGCCGGCAATACAACACTTGAACCCGAGCAAGGATCCATTCAAGAACTAGGGCTCGAGTGGATCAAAGGACGCACGTTTAGAGGACGTGTGGTGGGTTTTAATCGAGAAAGTCGTTCGACCATCATCTATAGTTATAACCCTATTACCTGGAGTGGAAACTACATCAATGCCTCTACCCAACACAACTATGGATTAGAGCTCGAAAGCCAACTCACTATCAGCACTTTTACCATTCGAGCCAACTATGCTTATACCGATGGACGCATTGAAGGTAGTTATAGCGGTACCGGTCTGCCACTTGGCAAAGACACCAGCTACTTTAACTTGTACCGCATTCCCAAACATGCGCTCAATATTAGCACTAGCTATACAAGTGGTCAATGGCTGTTTACCCTATCGGGTCGGGCTGCCAGTAATCGACAAGAATTTATTTACGGATCGGCTCCGCAAGAAATGCCCGGGTATATCACGATCGATCTTTATGGAGAATATCGCTTTAAGAAAATAAATGGTCTGCGTGCTTTTGCCGATCTGCGAAATCTTACCAATACCCGATACGAAGAGCTACGCGGCTACACTGCAAGAGGAATCACCTTAATGGCTGGAGTACTTTTTAGTCGTTAATCATTTATAGCGATTGATCGCAACGTATCGCCCCCTATTGCAAACAGATAGGTATGGTCTAGTTAGTTTAATTACTTTTGAGAAAACAAGTCTCATGGAGTTTAACCTCAAAGAATTTTTGACCCTAAGCTTTACTCTTTTTGCGGTGATCGATATTTTGGGCACCATTCCACTGCTCATTAGTATCAAGAAAAAAATGGGCGATATTCATCCCTTTCGGGTTACGCTGATCTCTGGGGGATTGATGGTGCTGTTTTTCTTTGTCGGTAAGCCATTCTTAAATATGCTCGGCGTGGATATTCGATCCTTTGCCGTAGCGGGCTCCATTGTTATTTTTATTTTAGGATTAGAGATGATACTGGGTATTGAATTCTTTAAATCGGAGCAGAACGGCCCAACAACCACCGTTGTTCCCATTGCCTTTCCGCTAATTGCCGGAAGCGGAACTCTAACCACCATTATGTCGCTAAAAGCCACCTTTGAGCGTAACGATAAGAACGAATACACGATTTTACTAGCCATTCTGGTTAACCTGATCATTATCTACCTAGTGATCCGATCACTTAACCTTATTGAGCGGCTGTTAGGCAAGGCTGGACTCATGGCGGTGCGAAAGTTTTTTGGCGTAGTTTTGCTGGCTATTGCCGTTAAGATCTTTGCTACCAACGCAGCGGGTCTTATCCGGTAATCGGCCTCGTAGTACAATGGATAGTATAAGAGTTTCCGAAGCTCCAGATACAGGTTCGATTCCTGTCGAGGCTACCATTTTATATTTTGGTGACAGGGCACCTTGCAAGCAAGGTTTCCTGTCGAGACTCACATTAAATAACAGAAGAAGCAGCTTTCAAAAAAGGCCAGGTAGGCAAACTGCTGATAATAGACAACTCTTCGCTAAGCGACGTTTCATTATCTAAGAACCGAAAGATCTGGCTGGCGCTATTGCGTGCAAAGAGGCGGGCAAAAACTTTATCACCCGGCCAGTAACCCTTGGCTAAGACCTGTAACAATACTCGATCATAAAAATGAAAGCGTCTCGAATCGCCGGGCAGGGTTTGCAAGGGCTTTTCGTGTAGCAATTGTTGCACGATACGCGCTGATTGCTTTTGAATAAATTGAAAGGTGTATCCACTGGAGGCCTTTGTCTGCCCTCCGGCGGTACCCAAATTAAAAATGCCGTCCTTATAAAAACTAAATGACTGGGTTGTCATGGGAATAATGCCAAATTCCTCTTCGACAACCTTATAGCTGTGAATGCCCAGTTGTTTTTCTATATAGTCACGAAGCCCCTGCTCGTAAGCGGCTGGCGATAACAGCGTCGCAGTAAAAAGCGTGTATTCTACCAGCGCGCGCCTTTTAGAAAAAGGCATTACATACACAAAGGTGGCGCCCTCTTGCTGGTTGACCCTAAAATCCATCAAGGTCGCGCGGTAGGGATCAAATGTGTCGAGATCTGTCTCAATAATCCATCCCTTAAAATGCTGCAAAAGGTCAATTTGCCTGGCAGAGGTGGTGGCAGGCTTGTAAATAGAATTAAAAACCAATGAGGCATCTAAATGCCAAGTAAACGCAGCGTCCGATGCAAGTGGCGCTGTCGAAGCAGTCAATTCTATTGGTGAACTCGCTGCACCTGCGCCAACATACCCCTTCAACATTACTTTATTGTTAGTGCGGCTTACTTCGGTTACAGCGGCCTCTACCCACTCTACTTGCCCGGATTGCTCAAGCACTTCTAAACAATACGAGTAAAAATCTACCGCACGGATCATCTTATACCGATAGCCATTCAATTGCAGCGGAGCAGCAAAATCAGTACTAAAAAAATTGAGATGCTCCCACTTGCGATACACTACCGATTCAAAATAATTATCTCCCTTTTCCCAAAAGCACCAGGTACGGTCATTTGTCTTTTTGCGATCGCGATCAATTACCAAAAAACGCGCGCTCGAAAAATGACCTGAGCGCAAAAGTCGTACTAGCAAACTAAGGGCTGCACATCCCCCGCCCAAAAAAATCATGTCGTAGTGGGTGTGGCGAGGAGACATCAAAAAAGTTGAATAAGATTATAATCAATCTTGCTGGGGAGCGTACTGCACTTTGGCATTGCCAGCCATAAGTTTTTTGTCGCGACGGATCTTATCCCAGTAGATCTTATGCACATAGAGCATACCAAAACTCTCACCATCCTCTTTTTGCAGGTGCTTGTGATGCATCTTATGAGCCCAGCGAATGGCACGAACATAGGTGCTATTACTGCGTGTAAACCATTTGAAGCGTTGGTGAATAATAACATCATGCACTAAAAAATACGCAAAGCCGTAGGCCATAATGCCAAATCCGATCGACTGCATCCACCAGACCTGGTCGTAGGTACCAAAGCCGATCAGCAGCATACTGGGCACAGCAAAAATCACAAAGAAAGCGTCGTTCTTTTCAAAAAATCCCGGTTCTACCTGATGATGGTCTTTATGGAGATACCATAAAAATCCATGCATCACATATTTATGTGTGCACCAGGTAATTCCCTCCATTACGATAAAGGTTCCTAAAAGCACTGCCAGGTATTGAACAACTTGAATCATCATTATACTTAACATCAATATTATTTTTCTACAGCCGCCGGTTGAAACTGCTGTTGCCTATACCACTCATTGACCCTTGGAAAGGCGATCCGAAACCAAGGAGTATAACGGGTGGGATAAAGCGAAATATTTTCTTCGATCTCGTGCATCGATTTGTAACAATAATCCATAGCCTCCTCGCGGTTGATGCTGACAGGACCCTCGTAGATACCCACGAACACATGATCGAACTCATGCTCGGTAAGACCATTTTCAAAATCGGCGCGATAACAAAAATCAAAGACCTTTACTAGCGGGGTGGTAAAACCCATCTCTTCTTGCAAGCGACGCAGTGCGGCCTCTCGGTTCTCTTCGGTCGGAAAAGGATGGCTGCAACAAGCATTAGTCCAGCACCCACCGCTATGATATTTACCTAACGCGCGCTGTTGTAATAACATCTGCCCTTGTCGATTAAAAATAAAAATACTAAAAGCGCGGTGCAAGAGTCCCTTTTGATGAGCCTCCATCTTTTCGCAAGTACCAATGGGCCGATCCTGCTCATCTACCAAAATAAGTTGGGCTGCTATGGCCGAGACCGCTTTCATCAGATAAGGCGCAATTGATTTTTTACCCCGGCACGTACCACGATCATCGCCTTACGGTAATTGGGAATGCGAATGCGACTTTCGAGCACTCGCTTGGGTTCGAGACTGCGGATCTTTTTGAACAGCGATAAATAATATTTATAGGCGACATAGACACCGAAACGGGCCTTGAGGGGCAATTGTTGAATGCCACCGTAGGCAGCCCGAAAATCTTGTAAAATATCGGCTTCGATCTTCCGCTTGTCGGCGGTCGTGAAATTCGTAAAGTCGCAGCCCGGAAAATACACGCGAGAAAGCCCATTAAAATCGGCCTTGATATCGCGTAAGAAATTTACTTTTTGAAAAGCCGCGCCCAGCGAGCGGGCCGCGCTCTCTAGCGATGCATATTGTTGTCGATCGCCCTCGCAGAAAACATAAAGGCACATAAGCCCCACTACTTCGGCCGATCCATAAATATATTCTTGGTAACCCCGATTATCGTACTTCTTTTGCGAGAGATCCATCTCCATACTACGAAAAAAGGCTTCGATCAAGTGATGATCGATACCGTATTGGTTGACCGTTCGCTGAAAGCTATGTAAGATAGGATTCAGGCTAATGCCTTGAGCTATGGCGGCGTAAGTATCTGATTTAAAATTAGCGAGCAGCGCTGCTTTATCGTGCTCATGAAAGGTATCGACGATCTCATCGGCCAGTCGAACAAAGCCATAGATATTACAAATCGGGGCTCGCAGATCGCGATGCAGCATGCGGATGGCAGACGCAAAAGAAGTACTATAACGCCGGGTTACCACCTGGCTGCACTCTTCGCTCGAGCTATGAAAAAGTCCGATCATTAAGTTAAGATACGATTTTATTTAAAAGCATCGATACAAACCGTCGCTACCACCTCGCCGCTAATCAGCGAAGGAGGCACACCCGGACCGGGTACGGTTAGCTGACCGGTATAAAACAGATTATCTACTTTTTTACTTCGGCAAGCCGGTCTAAACACGGCCGTTTGCAGCAAGGTATTTGCTAGGCCATACGCATTGCCTTTAAAAGAGTTATAATCATCTTTAAAATCAGCAACAGAATACATCTTTTTATAAACGATCGAATCCATAATCGGTTCGCCTAATTGCTTTTCGAGACGGGCTACGATCTTTTTAAAATAATACTCCCGCAGTGCCTCATCATCTCCACTAAGACCCGAGGCCACCGGAATAAGAAATACAATATTCTCGCAACCTGGCGGTGCCACCGAAGGGTCAGTCGCCGACGAAACACTTACATAAAACTGAGGCTCGCTAGGCCACTTTGGATCTTTGTAGATCTCATGGCCATGCGTAGCAAAAGAGACATCAAAGAACAAGGAATGATGAACAGGATTTTTTAATTTTTTATTTAGCCCCACGTAATACATAAGACAAGAAGGGGCCATCACTCTTTTTTGCCAATACGATTCGCTGTACACCCGATAGGCAGCCGGCAGTAACTTTTGCTCGGTAAAATGATAATCGGCACCACTCACTACAACATCGGCCGTAAACACACCCGATGAACTTACCACTTGTGTTATGCGGCCTTTAGACCCTGAAGACTTTCGTTTTGCTCCCGAAGCGAGACCTTTTGCAGTAGCAGAAGTGGCAGACTCCACAGTAAATGACTGTACGGTTTCGTTGAATTTAAACTCAACCCCCAACTCGAGTGCCAATTGATGCATAGCCTCGACCACCGCGTACATACCTCCCCTAGGGAACCAGGTTCCTCCTTTGATGTCGGCATAGTTCATGAGTGAATAGAGAGCAGGGGTATCTTGTGGCAATGCGCC